>JBFGYW010000151.1:0-7004 GCA_041587235.1 Vibrio sp. | reverse complement strand
TTTTCTTGCCACTTGGAGCGAAGCGATCTTGAAACGCAGTGATCTTGCACCTGTCTTTCACTGTGTTTCACTGTCTTATACTGTCCCATACTCTTCAGTTTTGATAAAAAAAAGCGCCGCCAAGGTTGGCAGCGCGTTGTCGGTCTTTGAACCGTCAAAAGACGATTATTTAAGGAAGTTTGGGATCTTCGCTTCGTATTCGGCAATTTTATCCGCGTGTTGCAGCGTTAAACCGATATTATCTAGACCATTGAGCAAGCAGTGGCGACGAAACTCATCGATTTCAAACGAATAGGTTTCCCCGTTGGCGCGCACTTCTAACGCTTCGAGGTCGATGGTGATCTCCGCGCCTTCGTTGTTTTCAACGTAGTCAAATAACGCATCGACTTCTTGAATGCTCAGACGTACGGGCACCATTTGGTTGTTGATCGAGTTACCGTAGAAAATATCGGCAAAGCTTGGAGCGATCATCGCTTTAATGCCATAGTCCGCCAAGGCCCAAGGCGCGTGCTCGCGAGAAGAACCACAGCCAAAGTTTTCACGCGCTAACAAAATACTCGCGCCCTTGTATTGCGGGAAGTTGAGCACAAACTCGGGGTTGGGCTGCTCGCCGGCATCGTCAAGAAAACGCCAATCGTGAAAAAGGTGTTTGCCAAAGCCCAGACGAGAGACTTTTTGCAAGAACTGCTTGGGAATGATGGCATCGGTATCAACGTTAGCGGCGTCTAGAGGCACGACCAACCCGGTGTGTTGTTTAAAACCTGTCATGATATGCTCTCCTTAATCCAACTCTCTGATATCAACAAAACGGCCGGCAATCGCGGCAGCGGCAGCCATCGCAGGGCTAACCAAATGGGTACGGCCATCGCGGCCTTGGCGACCTTCAAAGTTGCGGTTTGAAGTCGAGGCGCAGCGCTCGTGTGGCCCGAGGCGATCATTGTTCATCGCTAAGCACATCGAGCAGCCTGGCATACGCCATTCAAAACCGGCATCAATAAAGATTTTGTCTAGCCCTTCGGCTTCGGCTTGCGCTTTGACTTGCTCTGAACCCGGTACAATGATGGCTTCGACGTGTTCGGCCACTTTGCGGCCTTGTGCGACAGAGGCCGCAGCGCGCATGTCTTCGATACGGGAGTTGGTGCAAGAGCCAACAAAGACCTTGTCGACGGTGTAATCGCTTAGGCGTTTGCCCGCTTCAAGGCCCATGTATTTCAAGGCGCGTTCGGCAGAGGATTGCTGGATTAAATCCGTCATGTCCTTAGGGTCTGGGATGATGGCGTCAACCGCAATTACCTGACCTGGGTTGGTGCCCCACGTGACCTGAGGTTTGATTTGGGTGGCATCGAGTGTTACTACGGCATCGTACTCAGCGTCGTCGTCGCTGCGGATACTGGTCCAGTAGTCGACCGCGTCTTGCCAATCTTGTTCACTTGGCGCAAATTTACGGCCTTTGATGTAGTTAAAGGTGGTCTCATCTGGCGCGATTAGGCCGGCTTTTGCCCCCATTTCAATCGCCATGTTACACACCGTCATTCGCCCTTCCATGGTCAAGTCGCGAATTGCTTGGCCACAAAATTCCACCACATAACCAGTACCGCCAGCCGCGGTGGTTTTACCGATGATCGCCAATACGATGTCTTTGGCGGTAATGCCAGGCGCGACTTTGCCTTGAACATCGATCTTCATGGTTTTGGCTTTGGCTTGTTTTAGGGTTTGGGTTGCCAATACGTGCTCAACTTCAGACGTACCGATACCAAAGGCCAGCGAACCAAACGCGCCGTGGGTCGCGGTGTGTGAGTCACCACAAACGATGGTCATGCCCGGAAGCGTGATGCCGAGCTCAGGGCCCATCACGTGGACAATACCTTGGTATTCGTGGTTGATGTCGTACAAGGTGACCCCAAACTCTTCACAGTTTTTCGATAGGGTTTCCATTTGGATGCGCGCCATTTCACCAGAAGCGGTAATGTCTTTGGTGGTGGTTGACACGTTGTGGTCCATGGTGGCAAAAGTCTTGCTCACTTGGCGGACTTGACGCCCTTTTTCACGCAGACCGTCAAACGCTTGTGGTGAGGTCACTTCGTGTACTAAATGGCGGTCAATGTATAAAATTGGGTTTTCACCTTCTGCTGCAACTGCAACGTGAGCGTCATAAATTTTTTCGTATAATGTTTTGCCCATTGCTCTTCTCTCCAGTGGGTTTTTTATAGGCAGCCCCAAGACTGCCACATTGCTGTCCGTTATTATTGTTGCGCAATATAGGCGGCGATGATGTCACCCATCTCTGAGGTCGATAGCGCGGGTTTATCACCGGCGAGATCCGCGGTTAATTGACCGGCAGAAAGCGCTTGTGAGACGGCTTTTTCGATAGACAGTGCCGCTTCTTCTTCACCTAGGCTATAACGCAGCATCAGGGCCGCAGATAAGATTTGCGCCACTGGGTTCGCAATGTTTTGACCGGCGATGTCTGGCGCGCTGCCACCGGCAGGTTCGTAAAGACCGAACTTGCTCTCGTTCAAGCTCGCTGAAGGCAGCATGCCCATCGAGCCCGTGATCATCGCGCATTCATCAGAAATGATATCGCCAAAGATGTTCGAGCACAGCATGATGTCAAACTGCGATGGGTCTTTGATCAGCTGCATGGTCGCGTTGTCGATGTACATGTGTGACAACTCGACATCAGGGTAGTCTTTTGCCACTTCTTCAACCACTTCGCGCCACAAGATAGAGCTTTGTAGTACGTTGGCTTTGTCGATTGAGCACACTTTTTTATCGCGTAGACGCGCCGATTCGAAGGCAATTTTAGCAATGCGTTCGATTTCGTAGCGGTGGTACACTTCGGTATCAAAGGCTTTTTCGTTCGCGCCTTCGCCTTCGCGGCCTTTGGGTTGACCAAAGTAAATGCCACCGGTCAACTCGCGTACCACAACAATGTCAAAACCGCGGTCTGAAATGTCGGCACGCAAAGGTGAGAAGGCTTCTAGACCTTGGTGAATTTGCGCGGGACGCAAGTTACAAAACAGCTGAAAGTGCTTGCGAAGTGGCAGTAGGGCACCGCGCTCGGGTTGTTCGTTGGCGGGCAGGTGTTCCCATTTAGGACCGCCGACAGAGCCAAACAAGACGGCGTCTGCTGCTTCACACGCTTTGACGGTGCTGTCTGGTAATGGGCAGCCGTGGTTGTCGATGGCAATACCACCGACATCGTGTTGGCTGCGTTGCAATGTGATGCCGTGCTTTTTCTCAACAGCATTAAGCACTTTTTCTGCTTGCTGCATCACTTCAGGGCCGATACCGTCACCGGGTAGGATGGCGATCGTATAGCTTCTGTCTGTCATGGTGATCCTTTTTCTCTTAATTTATTCGTATTTTGTTGGCTTCTTCGGCCGGATGTTGTGTTGACCTTGTGGCCAAGGCGCCGGCAGTGGGCGCCTTGGCGGGGTCTTTATGCGATTTTTTGTTTCTTAATTTGTTCGATTTGATCGGCGCGGTGAATGCTGTTGATCACGTGAAGCAAGGCTTCGCCAGAGGCTTCAACAATATCGGTCGACATGCCGGTACCGTGGTATTTACGGCCTTTGTAATTGGCAATGATGTCGGCTTGGCCCAAACCGTCTTCGCCTTCACCTTTGGCGGTGAGATCAAATTTGTCCAATACGATATCATAACCGGTGACGCGATAAATACATTGATAAAGGGCATCGACCGGGCCGTTGCCGACCGCTGCTTCACAGCGCTCTTCATCACCGCACTGCAATTTGATGCTTGTGGTGGCCATCACGCTGCCTGATTGTACACTTAAATAGCTCAATTTGTAGAAATCATCTTCTTCGCGCAAGTTAGAAAAGTACATCAAAGACTCAAGGTCGTAATCGAAAACTTGCCCTTTGCGGTCGGCCAATTTCAAGAAGTTTTCGTACAAGACATCGAGGTTGTATTCTTCTTCGTTGTAACCCATGGTGTCCATATGGCTTTTCACCGCCGCGCGACCTGAGCGACTGGTTAAGTTCAACGCTTGTTTTTGTAAGCCAATCGACTCTGGGGTTAGGATTTCGTAGGTGTTTTTGTTTTTTAACATGCCATCTTGGTGAATGCCCGATGAGTGGCTAAAGGCATTGGCACCGACAATGGCTTTGTTGCTTTGGATTGGCATGTTGCAAAGTTGGCTGACCATTTTGCTGGTGCGTGAAATTTCGTTGTGTTTGATGCCAGTTCGGATGTTGAGGTAGTCTTCGCGGGTTTTTAGTGCCATGATCACTTCTTCTAACGCGGTGTTGCCCGCGCGCTCACCAATGCCGTTAATGGTGCCTTCTACCTGACGTGCACCGGCTTGAACCGCGGCAATTGAGTTGGCGACCGACATACCTAAGTCATCGTGACAGTGCACCGAAATAACGGCTTTGTCGATGTTAGGGACGCGGTTGAACAAGTTGGTGATGATGCCGCCAAACTCATTAGGCACGGTGTAGCCAACGGTGTCTGGGATGTTGACTGTCGTGGCCCCTGCGTCGATGGCGGCTTCGACCATGCGGCACAAGTTGTCGATAGGGGTGCGGCCGGCGTCTTCGCAAGAAAATTCGACATCGTCGGTATAGCGGCGTGCGTGTTTGACTGCGCGAACGCCCATTTCGACTACGTCGTCGTAGCTGCGGCGCAATTTGTCTTGTACGTGGATAGTCGAGGTGGAAATAAAGGTGTGGATGCGAAACGCCTCAGCGACTTTTAGTGCTTCTGCGGCGGCGTCGATGTCTTTTTCTACCGCGCGGGACAAACCACAAATGCGGCTGTTTTTAATGTGGCGAGCAATGGTTTGCACCGATTCAAAATCGCCTGGCGACGACACGGGAAAGCCCGCTTCAATCACATCAACCCCGAGGCGCTCGAGTGCGTAAGCGATTTGCAGTTTTTCTTTTACGGTCAAACTGGCTGACAACGCTTGCTCGCCATCGCGTAGGGTCGTGTCAAAAATAATCACTTGGTCACTCATGGTTGCATCCTTTGTTGTTGGTGAGTCGCTTTCTTCCGGCATTTAAGGTATAAAAACTTTTAGGTATAAAAAAACCCGCATGGCTATGCGGGCTTCGTAATCTTGTTTGTGGTGTTTCTTCCACAAGCTACCCGCGCGATTGATTCACGATGAGGAGGCTCAGGAGGAGAGAAACGTTGAATGTCATGATACTATTTTTGACCTTTCCACAAATTGATAACCAATTAGTAACCTACTCATTGCTTGACGTCAAGTCTTTCTCTTTAAGACTAGAGGTGCGTCACGGCTTTTTTGAGTAAAATAGCGTTTAAGTAAGACCTTGATTGCTGATTGTCTTCAAAGTTTCATATTTAATAACACATTGTATTTTTTAGTGATTTAATTTTTTTCTGGCCTTGTCATCGAAATTCAAACGATCCGTCACGAACTTGTCACGCAAATTTTTTAATTTTCTAACGGTACAAAGTGTCATCACAGTAAGGGATAAATATGCGCACTATCGAGTCTATTGTTCGGTTCGATTTAGCCGTATCTACATTTTGTTTACAGCATAAGTTTAATCGCCAAGTCGCGACCATTAGCAAAACGATCTCACGCAGCGGCGATGGCGATCTGTATTTGATACTCGGTTTGTTGTGTTGGTGGTTGCACCCACAAGTGGGCGGGATGTTTCTCGCGGCCGGCTTGGTGGCGTTTGCCTTTGAGTTACCGATTTATTGGACGCTCAAAAATGGCTTTAAACGCCGCCGTCCGAGTGATTTGTGTGAATTGCTGTCGGCATTTATTACCCCTTCGGATCGCTATAGCTTGCCCTCTGGCCACACGGCTGCCGGGTTTGTTATGGCAACGCTCATCAGCACCTTCTTCCCACAATGGGCTTGGCTTGGTTGGTGCTGGGGAACCTTGATTGGCGCTTCGCGAATTTTGTTAGGTGTTCACTTTCTAACGGATGTAGTGATAGGGGCTGGTTTGGGAATTTCCTGTGCTCACCTCGCATTGCACATCCTAGGGATTTCTTAATGCGTATTCTTTATGGTGTTCAGGGCACGGGCAACGGCCATGTAGCCAGAGCACGAGCAATGGCGTCGGCGCTTCAACAGCACGATGTCGAGGTCGATTTTTTGTTTTCTGGCCGCAAGCGTGAAAAGTTTTTTGATATGGCGGTGTTTGGTGACTTTGCGGTGCGCAAAGGGCTGTCATTTGTGACTGACAAAGGCCGAGTTGATTATTTCAAAACCGCGATCAACAACAATATTGCCCGTTTTTGGAACGAAGTATTGGCGCTTGATTTATCGGGTTATGATTTGGTGATCAACGACTTTGAGCCAGTGACGGCGTGGGCTGCGAAGCGTCAGGGCGTGCCTTGTGTTGGTATTAGCCATCAAAACGCGTTTCGTCATTCTGTACCATTAAAGGGCGCCAGTTGGTTAGACAAGCAAATGATTGAGCACTTTGCGCCGGCGGATCATCATGTGGCTCTGCATTGGTATCACTTTGATCAGCCGATTTTGCCGCCGATCATTGATGTCAGACCGACCGGGGTCAAAAAAGAAGACTTTATTTTGGTTTACCTTCCTTTTGAATCACTGGAGGAAGTGGAATCCTTGCTCTCACGTTTTGGCGAGCAAAAATTTGTCTGTTTCCATCCCGATATCCACCAAGTGCACAAGGGGAGTGATATTGAGTGGCATCCGTTGAGCACCCGTTTTCACGACTACTTATTGCGTTGTCGCGGCGTCATGGCCAACGGCGGCTTCGAACTGCCTTCGGAAGCACTGTCTTTGGGTAAGAAGTTGTTGTTAAAGCCACTGGCGGGTCAGTTTGAGCAGCAAAGTAATGTGGCGACGCTTGAAACACTCGGCCTGGCCAGTGTGATGGAGAGCTTAGATGCGGCGGTGGTCCGCGAGTGGATTGCTTCTGACGACGCAGAAAGTATTCGCTACCCCGATGTTGCTGCAGCACTCGCTAATTGGGTGGTGAGTGGCCAGTGGCACGATCAGCAAAGCTTACATCGCACCTT
>JBFGYW010000150.1:0-7010 GCA_041587235.1 Vibrio sp. | reverse complement strand
TCTTGGCTGGGGGTATTTGGCTTGCTTTGGTCTTAGCGCTTTGGCTCAGGCTGCGCCATTGGCGCCTCATAGCGCGGCGCAGGCGAATGCAGATGATCAAACCAGCATTGAGGTTGAGCGCATGGCAATCGCCGATGCTTTGTACTTATTGGCGCGTCAAAAAGGCATTAACTTAATCGTCTCGGAGGCGGTGCGCGGTGACACCCGTTTGAATTTGAGCGCCGTACCGTGGCAGCAGGCGTTTGATGCCCTGTTGCACAGCCATCAACTGCAACTCGACAAACAAGATTCGATTTGGTTTGTCGCGCCCAAGACAGTTAAGGCTGAGCCAACGGTGATGCGCACCTTTGTTTTGCAACACCTCTCGGCGGCCCAATTGGTTGAGCAGTTACAGGCTTCGGCGGCGCCGTCGTGGCTTTCTGAGCAAGGAAGGGTGATGATGGACAGTCACAACAACGCGCTGATCATCGATGATCGCCCAGCGGTACTCGATCGCATACACCGCTTGATCAGCCAGTTAGACGTCCCGGCCAAACAGATTGAAATCGAGGCGCGCATTGTCACCGTGACCAGTGGCAGTTTGGATGAAATCGGTGTGCGTTGGGGCCTGTCTGGCAATGGCTTTGGCGCCAGTATCGAACAAAATTGGCAAAACCAAGGCTACTTTGATCACCAAGACGGGGCGTCGCTAGGGGAGCAACTCAATGTCAATTTGGCGGCCAGCGCTGGCCAAGCGGCGTCATTTGCTATGCAAGTGGGGCGGCTAGGACACGGCGTTTTGTTAGATTTAGAGCTTTCGGCCTTGCAACAAGCGTCAAAAGCAGAGATTATCAGTCGCCCGCGTTTGATGACCACCAATCAAACCACGGCGTATATTGAACAAGGCAGCGAGATCCCCTATGTGGAGTCGGCGGCCAGTGGGGCAACTTCCGTGGCGTTTAAAAAAGCGGTGTTGAGTTTGTCGGTGACCCCACAAGTGATCAATGGCGAGTGGCTGCGCCTTGATCTCAACGTCACGCAAGACAGCCAAGGCGAAACCGTGCCGACCTCGACTGGGTATGCGGTGGCGATAGACACGCGACGACTAGAGACCCAAGTCTTGGTAGAAAACGGTCAAACCATCGTGCTCGGCGGCATTGTTCATCAGGTGGAAAACGAGGTCACCGAAAAGGTGCCATGGCTTGGCGATCTGCCGGGGATTGGCGCTTTATTTCAACGTCAGTATCAAAATCAGGTGAAAAGTGAGTTGCTTATTTTTGTCACTCCGCGCCTTGTTTCACCGGCATTCGCAATGAAATAAAAAAATAATGTTGCAATAGGGGCGGCTTGCTTGGATAATTTCGGGTCTTATCACGAAATATCTGTGAGGAATTGGTGCCACAAGCCCTGGATTCATTTTTGGATCGCATGTGTCTTCTTGTGGCGATGTCATTGAATTAACGTTGTAAAATTACTGCTGAATATGGCTGAGAAACGTAACATTTTTCTTGTTGGCCCGATGGGTGCCGGCAAAAGTACAATTGGTAGATATCTCGCTCAACAACTTCATATGGAGTTTGTTGACTCTGACACTGTGATCGAAGAGCGCACAGGTGCGGATATTGCTTGGGTCTTCGATGTTGAAGGCGAAGAAGGATTCCGCAAGCGCGAAGAAACAGTGATTAACGATCTCACTGAAGAACAAGGCATTGTTCTGGCGACCGGTGGTGGCTCTGTCAAGAGTAAAGAAAACCGCAACCGCTTGTCTGCTCGCGGCATTGTGATCTACCTTGAAACCACGATTGAGAAGCAACTTGCTCGTACCAATCGCGACAAAAAACGTCCGTTACTGCAAACGGACCAACCCCGTGAAGTTCTTGAGGCACTCGCGGCTGAGCGTAACCCGCTCTATCAAGAAGTGGCGGATTACACTGTTCGCACCGATGATCAAAGTGCAAAAGTGGTAGCCAACCAGATCGTAAAAATGCTAGAAGAGAGATAAACTTAACGCTTTCTAACTTCGGAGTCTTCCCATGGAAAGGATTACGGTCGATTTAGCTGAACGTAGCTACCCTATCTCAATTGGTGCTGGGTTATTCAATGACCCAGCCTCATTGTCTTCTCATATCCGAGAGAATCAGCAAGTCGTCATTGTTTCCAACGAAACAGTGGCGCCTTTGTACGGACAAATTATCATCGACAAAGTCAAGCAAGTGGGCGCCAAACCCGCTCTGTTGGCGTTGCCCGATGGTGAACAATACAAAAGTTTAGACATCTTTAACCGCGTGATGACCTTTTTGCTCGAGGGCAATTACGGCCGTGACGTGTTGCTCATCGCTTTGGGCGGCGGGGTAATTGGTGACTTAGTCGGCTTTGTGGCGGCCTGTTACCAGCGCGGTGTCGACTTTATTCAAATTCCCACCACCTTGTTGTCGCAAGTCGACTCTTCGGTCGGCGGCAAAACCGCGGTCAATCACCCCTTGGGTAAAAACATGATTGGCGCGTTTTATCAGCCGAAATCCGTGGTCATCGACACCGACTGCTTGGCGAGTTTGCCGGCGCGTGAATTTGCGGCGGGCATGGCTGAGGTGATCAAATACGGCATCATTTATGATCGCGACTTTTTTGTCTGGCTAGAAGAGCACCTCGATGCCTTATACGCCCTCGACGAACAAGCCCTGTCGTACGCGATTGCCCGTTGTTGTCAGATCAAAGCCGATGTGGTGGCGATCGACGAAAAAGAGTCGGGCATTCGCGCCTTGCTTAACTTAGGTCACACCTTTGGTCACGCGATTGAAGCAGAGCTGGGTTATGGCGTGTGGTTACACGGTGAAGCGGTGTCTTCTGGTACCGTGATGGCGGCGAAAACGGCGCAGCTCAACGGTTTGATCACGACGGCGGACGTCGAGCGGATTGAAAACTTGCTCACTCGCGCTAAGTTGCCGACTCACACCCCAGAGAGCATGAGCTTTGACGACTTCATCAAGCACATGATGCGCGATAAAAAAGTCTTGGCCGGCGAATTGCGCTTGGTACTGCCGACCTCTATCGGCACAGCGCAAGTGCGTTCCGATGCCAGTTTAGACATGATCAGAGCTGCCATCGACAGTGGTCGTTAATTCATTTCCCTCCACTTTGCCAATAAAACCAGTGCCTAGCTCTGGTTTTATGCCATTAGGATAAAGTATGAGCGAGTCATCCCCCCACCTTTTAGAGCTAGAAAGCCAATCGCAATTGTTAGAGCGACTGGAGCTGTTGACCCATTTCGGTTCTAACTTGATCACGGTGAACGGCGTCGAAGGGGCGGGGAAATCCTGGCTTGCTCAGCGTTATTTAGAAGTCTTTGCACCAAACAAAGAACAAGTGCTGTTGATGGCGCGGTCAACCCACACGGCCACGTCACAGCGGGTGATGATCTTCAGTCAATTGTTCGCCGACCCCTATATCGACCCACAAGACAGCCTACTCGACAGTTTTTCACAGCTTACTGACGATGAAGTGGTTGATATTGTGGTGGTGATCGATGATGCTCAACACTTAGACGATTTTCTGATCGCCGAGTGCTGGGAGTGGGTACTGGCGGCGCAACAAAATCCCAACTGGACCGTCAATGTGCTGCTGTTTGCCCTTCCGGCCACGGTAGAGAAGATGATCAGTCGTCTGATGTATGGCCAAGATCACAAGCCGATAGAGTTAGACATCGAGCCATTATCGGAAATGGATGCGCGGCACTTTTTTGAATCACTGGTGATCAAATACGTTGATCGGCGGGTGGAAAAAAAAGCGCGCAATGAATTTAAAACCGTGGTGCCTTTGCCCGGTGACATCATGGCGTTAGGGGAAATAAGCGTGGAAAAGAAAATCATTATTCGTTCAATTATTGGCTCGCCATTAAACTTGCTGTTGATCGCCTTGTTATTGTTAGCGATTGCCGGTGGCAGTGCTTGGTGGTTGTGGCAACAGCCCAATGCCGAGCAACAAGCTGAGCAAATTCTTACCAGTATCGAACAAACGGCGATCCCGAGTTTAGACACGCCAAGTACGCCAGACGAGCAAACCCCAGCGCCAACTCAAGACGGGCAAAGCACCATTGACACCACGCCACTGGCGCAAGGCGATCGCGAATTGCAATGGGCCAAAGAGCAGGGCATTGCCGATGACTCGAGTGCCTTGCCGCCGAGTGTGGTGGGCAGTGAAGAAAGTGTCGGCAGCGACGACGGCGATAAAAAGCGCGTGGTGATCAATGCCGAGGTGGTCGATGCGCTGCTCGGGCAAGAAAGCTCTGATACCAGCGATGATGCCAGCGAGCAAGGGGCCAATGGCGAAGAATCAACGGACGAAGAACAAGTTGGCGCAGCCCCCGCCGTGTCCAATACTGATACAGATGCCAATGCTGATACAGGTGCCAATAGCGATACAAACACTGATACCGATACCGACAATCTGGCTGAACAACGCCAAGCCGGCGCGGCTACGCCATCGAGCGAGACTGACGCGCCACAAGATGACTTAGCGACTAGCGAGCAAACCGGTAATGCCTCAGTCAATGAGACTCAAGCGGAGAGTCCGGTGCGCTTTTCGTATGCGCGCGAAGCCCTCATGGCCTTACCGGGGCGAAATTACACCTTACAACTGGCCGCTCTGCGCAGCCCGCAAGAAGTACAACGCTTTTTGGACACCCATCAAATTCAATCGCAAGTGCGTATTTACCCCACGCTGCGAAATGAGCAAACCTGGTATATCATCACTTACCAAGATTATCCGACCATTCAATTAGCGCGCGATGCGGTCAATACCTTGCCAGAGTCTTTGCGCGGTTTAGAGCCTTGGGCCAAGTCATTGCGTCAAGTACAAAGAGAGATTGAACGGGTGAAATAATCCTGAGCTCAGACAAAAAATATGTTACATTCCGCAGCCTTCACAACCCTTGAGATCGAAATACAGAGCAGTCCATGAAAAAACAGCGCGCCTTTCTAAAATGGGCAGGTGGAAAATACAGTCTGGTAGAAGATATCCAACGTCATTTACCCGATGGCGAGCAGCTGGTGGAACCCTTTGTTGGCGCAGGCTCGATCTTTCTCAATACCGATTTTGAACATTACGTATTGGCGGACATCAACCCCGACTTGATCAACCTTTACAACTTGCTCAAAACCGATTCACAGCGCTACATCGACGAAGCCAAACGCTGGTTTACCCCAGAGCACAATCGCAAAGAGGTGTATCTGACGGTGCGCAGTGAATTCAATGGCAGTGATGATGTGTTTTATCGCTCGTTGGCTTTCTTGTATATGAATCGATTTGGCTTTAATGGCCTGTGCCGCTACAACAAAAAAGGCGGCTTTAACGTCCCGTTTGGTTCGTACAAAAAACCGTATTTTCCGCAAGCCGAATTAGAGTTTTTTGCCGAGAAAGCGCAAAAGGCGACCTTTATTTGCGAAGGTTATCCCGAGACGTTTCGACAAGCGCAGCAGGGCAGTGTGATTTACTGTGACCCGCCGTACGCTCCTTTGTCGAATACCGCCAATTTTACCTCCTACGCTGGCAATGGTTTTTCGCTCGACGATCAAGCGGCGCTGGCCGATATCGCCGAAGAGACCGCTTTGCAAAGAAACATTCCGGTGTTGATCTCTAACCACGATACGACCTTGACCCGTCGTTTGTATCACGGCGCAACGTTAAACGTGGTGCAAGTCAAACGCACCATCAGTCGCAATGGCGCAGGGCGCAACAAAGTCAACGAACTGCTGGCCTTGTTCGAAAAGCCAAAGACCAAGCGCCAAGCCAAGCCCAAAGCCGAGGCGATTGTCACGTCGGTGACTGAGGCGTCTGTGACTAAAGCGGTCGGTAAGAAAAAGAGTAAAAAACACTAAAGGGCAAGGTATTCATCTTGCTTACCCTCTTTGTTTTTGCTGGTGACTGCCCCCCTTTGCTGACGTCCTTTAAAAAAAACCGTTGTGCAAGACAGTTTGTCACAAAGCCTTTTTTCCAAGTGAGGCTTTTTGAGATAAACTGCTCATCTAGCTAAGGGTTTTCTATCAGCGGGGTGGCGATTGTACACGGCATCCTGCACGACAAAAGCACACTGATTGAAGAGGGAAGTATGCGAGACTTTTTAATAGCACCATCGATTTTATCTGCTGATCTTGCTCGTTTGGGCGATGATGTTGAGCGCGTACTCAACGCCGGAGCCGATGTGATTCACTTTGATGTAATGGACAACCACTACGTACCGAATCTCACGTTTGGCGCCCCCTTGTGTAAAGCGCTGCGCGACTTTGGCATTACCGCGCCAATCGATGTGCACTTGATGGTCAAACCGGTCGACCGCCTTATTCCTGATTTTGCCGAAGCCGGCGCCTCGATGGTGACCTTCCACGTCGAAGCGTCTGAACACGTCGACCGCACCTTGCAATTGATCAAACAACACGGCATGAAAGCGGGTGTGGTACTCAACCCAGCAACGCCTCTGCACCACCTTGATTACTTGATGGATAAAGTGGATTTGATCTTACTGATGTCGGTGAACCCTGGCTTTGGCGGCCAATCTTTCATTCCTCATACTCTAGACAAGCTGCGCGCAGTACGTCAGTTGATCGATGCCAGCGGTCGCGACATCCGCCTTGAAGTCGACGGCGGCGTGAAAATCGACAATATCGCGGAGATTGCCCGCGCCGGCGCGGATATGTTTGTCGCAGGCTCGGCGATTTTTGATCAGCCCGATTATCAAGATGTGATCACCAAGATGCGCGAACAACTGGCGACGGTGTAACCAAGACAGTTAAAGAAAGATCCGCTTCGCTGCAAGATCGTTTCACTTCAAGGACGCTTCGCTAAAGTGGCAAGGTAAAGAGAGTGAATGACAGTGTGACACAGTCAAACACAGTTCGCTTCGCTTGACACAGTGAATGACAGTGAAACACAGCTCTCAAAGATAAGATCTTGGTTTTACTGTTTTTAACTGTCTTGTACTGTGTTTCACTTTGATTTAAAACAGATCGCTGCGCTGCAAGATCGTTTCACTGCAAGGA
>JBFGYW010000149.1:0-7024 GCA_041587235.1 Vibrio sp. | reverse complement strand
TGGATTTTATGTGGCCCTGGTTGTACCTCTTCACCAGCAAGAACTTGGGTGATAACCGGGGATTCTGCGGGCTCAACAGCGACAGATGTAATAGTCTTACCTTGTGATTTCAAATAGCGTGAAGTACCTGAAATAGTACCACCTGTACCGACGCCAGCAACGAACACATCAACTTGACCTTCAGTGGCTTCCCAGATTTCAGGGCCAGTGGTCTTTTCGTGGATCTCTGGGTTAGCTGGGTTGTCAAATTGCTGCAGCATGTAGTATTTGCTTGGATCGGTTGCGACGATTTCTTCTGCTTTAGCAATAGCGCCTTTCATTCCTTTAGCCGCTTCAGTCAATACCAGGTTAGCACCAAGCGCTTTTAGCAGTTTGCGTCTTTCAAGGCTCATTGATTCTGGCATTGTCAGTGTCAATTGGTAACCACGAGCAGCGGCAACAAAGGCCAATGCAATACCAGTATTACCACTGGTTGGCTCAACTAATTCGGTTTGTGACGTGATTTTACCTTGCTTTTCCGCATCCCAAATCATATTAGCACCGATACGGCATTTTACGCTGAAGCTAGGGTTGCGCGCCTCGACTTTAGCAAGGACGTTGCCTTTGCTGACTTTGTTCAAACGAACTAATGGGGTATTGCCGATGGTTAGAGAGTTATCTTCGTAAATCTTACTCATGGAATTGTTCCTTAATCACTCGTTACTGGATATGGTCAAAGCATAGGCCTATGACCATAAACCGAAAAAGATTAAAAAGTTATAACTTATTTACTTGGGTTTGATAAAGGACTGTCGGTGTGTTCCCCTGTTCGGTAATGAGGGCGAAATTGCTCAACCCACATCGCTGTTGCTCCGCAGACCGCAATCGGCATCACGAAAAAGTTCACCAGTGGTATTGAGGTTAAAAAAGAAACCAGAAAACCAAAGCCATAGGCCTTCGTCTGTTTTTGTTTCAGATTGTGTCGCATGTCATCAAAGCTGACTTTATGGTTGTCAAAAGGGTAGTCACAATATTGAATAGCCAACATCCAAGCGGTGAAAATAAACCACAGCACAGGGCCGAGAGTTTGTCCGAGCGCAGGAATAAGCAGTAACAGGAAAAGCCCGATTACTTTGGGTAAGGTATAGGCAAGCTTTCTCAATTCTCGTGCGAAGATTCTTGGGAGGTCTTTGACCATGTCCCATACCCCTTCGTCGTTCAGCGGAGTGCCGGTGAGCTTTTGTTCTACTTTTTCGGCCAACAAACCGTTAAATGGCGCGGCGATAAAATTGGCTAACGTGGTAAAAAAGTAGGAAAAAGTCGCGAGTATGGTCAAAGTCAGTATCGGCCAGAGCACGTAGTTAAGCCAAGAGAGAAAGCCTGGCAACTGGTCAAGCCAAGTTTCTATCCAACTATTGAGGTTGGAAAATAAATATACTAACGCCCCGCCAATCAATATCATATTGGCCAATAAGGGCAGCAGTATAAAACGTCTTATTCCTGGGGAAAGCGCGAGCTGAGCGCCATAAAAAAAGTAACCAATACCACTACGTGAACTTTGCATAATCAGGTTTGAAAGGTTGAGAGACATGACGGCATTGTACTTGAGTTATCAAAGAAAAAAAGCGTGCCATTTATCACAATAAAATACTTACTTCTAACAATATTTTGTTCTAAATCCATGATAAGGTTTGATAGAGTATAGGGATACACCAGTTTCACGGACAATTAATGAGCAGAACCGCTGTGTTCTGTTCCGACGCGAGAGTTAAAAATGCAGGAATTGCGATTCGTTCTCATTATAGTAGGTATTATTGCTATTGCCGCCTTGTTGTTTCACGGTTTATGGTCCAGTAAAAAGGAAGGCAACGCCAAGTTTAATAACAAGCCTTTAAGTAACATCGACTCTGAACAAGAACCCAAGAAAAAGAAAAACAAACCGTCGCGCTTTGGCCGTAAAAAACGCCATGAATTTTCAGAACCGAGCGAAGATTTTGTTGAGCCGTTCGAGTCTACTGATCCACTAACACCGCAAAGTGACAATCCGTTTGCCGATCAAAATCACAACGCGATGCGCGATCCTTTGATTGACAGCTATCAAGAGCCAGAGCATAGCGCATCTACCTCGGGCGATGTCAGCATTGATGATGTTACTTCTCCCCTTGCGACCTCACAAGCCGAAAGTGCACAGCCTGAGTTCGCACAGCAAGTACCGGAAGTCGCCGATGATCTCGAACCGGTTATCGAAGAAAGCCAACCAGAGCCAGAAATGCAAGTGTTGGTGTTACATGTGCATTGCTTAGGTGAGACTCCGTTTGTCGGTACGCAACTTTTTGACAGTATGCAGCAAAACGGCCTTATTTTTGGTGAGATGAATATTTACCACCGTCATGCCGACTTATCGGGCAATGGCAAGATCCTCTTTAGTGTCGCCAATATGATGCAGCCTGGCACGCTAGAACACGACGATCCTGAGACCTTTACGACTAAAGGGATTTCGTTTTTCATGACTTTACCGTGTTTTGGCGATGCGGAACAAAACTTTAAGTTAATGCTAAAAACAGCTCAGCAAATCGCCGATGACGTCTCAGGCCAAGTACTGGATGAAGGGCGTAACAGCATGACGCCAGATCGCTTAGCTAAGTACCGTCGCCAAATTGCAGACTTTAAGTCATCTCAGGCATAATAAGAGTAACCAAAAGAAGAAAAGCTCCTGAGGGGGCTTTTTTTATGAATAGAGAATTGAGTATGTCGCAAGCCTTAAAATCGCGCCTAGAATATTTAAAACAGCAACTTCATTACCACGCCATTCGCTATTATGTCGAAGATAGCCCAGAGATCCCAGATGCTGAGTACGACACCATGATGCGTGAATTACTCGATATTGAAGCAAATCACCCGCAGTGGGTGACACCGGATTCACCTAGCCAGAGAGTGGGCGGAAAAGCGTTATCGAGTTTTGGGCAAGTCGAACATGAGTTGCCCATGCTGTCTTTGGATAATGCGTTTAACGACCAAGAGCTCGATGCTTTTGCGCGTCGTGCGCTTGACCGTTTGTCTGCTCCGGTTGATTTGAGTTTTTGCTGTGAACCTAAGCTTGATGGCTTAGCAGTCAGTCTCTTGTATGAAAATGGCATCTTGGTTCAAGCGGCGACCCGTGGCGATGGTGCCACCGGTGAAAACATCACTGAAAATGTGCGAACCATCAAAGCGATTCCACTTCGCTTACGCGGGGAAGGTTACCCGGTTCGATTAGAAGTTCGCGGTGAGGTGTTTATGCCTAAGGCGGGGTTTGAGCGCTTAAATGAACAAGCACGTCAAAAAGGCGAAAAAGTCTTCGTCAACCCGAGAAATGCCGCGGCGGGGAGTCTGCGACAACTTGACTCCAAAATTACCGCAACGCGTCCTTTGAGCTTTTACGCTTACAGTGTTGGCGTCGTAGAAGGTGGCAGCTTGGCAAACAGTCACTTTCAACGCTTTGAACAGTTGCAAGCCTGGGGATTGCCGGTTGGAGCACAAGTAAAGCGAGTCGATTCGATTGAGGAAGTCAAAGCCTATCATCAAGAGATCCTAGCGGTCAGAGAGTCTCTCGCTTATGAAATTGATGGGGTGGTATTTAAAATTGATGACATCGCGATTCAGCAGCAGTTGGGGTTTGTTGCCCGCGCACCGCGTTGGGCCATTGCGTACAAGTTTCCCGCTCAAGAAGAAACAACACGATTGCGCGATGTTGAATTTCAGGTCGGTCGAACCGGAGCCATTACCCCGGTGGCTAAACTTGAACCTGTTTTCGTCGGTGGGGTGACCGTCAGTAATGCCACCTTGCACAATGCAGATGAAATACAACGCTTAGGGGTTAAAATTGGCGACAGTGTGATGATTCGCCGTGCCGGTGATGTGATACCGCAAGTGGTCTCTGTGGTGTATGATCGCCGCCCAGACGACGCGCGTGACATCGTTTTTCCCACACAGTGCCCGGTTTGTCACTCGAATGTCGAACGCATTGAAGGTGAGGCCGTCGCGCGTTGCAGTGGTGGGTTAGTCTGTTCTGCTCAGCGCAAAGAAGCGCTTAAACATTTTGTTTCACGCAAAGCGATGGACGTTGATGGTTTAGGCGACAAAGTGATTGAGCAGCTTGTGGAGCGCGAAATGGTACAAACGCCAGCTGAACTGTTCACCCTAAGTGCTGGGGTGATTACTGTCTTAGAGCGCATGGGGCCGAAATCGGCACAGAACATCGTCAATGCCTTAAATGTGGCCAAGCAAACCACCTTAGCTCGGTTCTTGTACGCCTTGGGTATTCGAGAAGTTGGTGAGGCAACGGCAGCCAATTTGGCTCATCACTTTAAAGAATTGGAGCGAATTCGCACCGCAACCACTGAGCAATTAATTGAGGTTCAAGATATTGGTGAAATTGTCGCGACCCACATTGTCAAATTTTTCTCTGAGCCGCAAAACCAACAAGTGATTGAAGACTTGTTGGCTCAGGGGATCCATTGGCCTGCGATCGAAACCGTCAACAGTGACCAACCTAAGCCATTAGAAGGTAAAACGGTCGTATTAACCGGCACCTTGACACAACTTTCTCGCTCTGATGCTAAAACCGCATTACAAGAGTTAGGTGCAAAAGTCACTGGCAGTGTGTCAAAGAAAACGGATATTTTGTTTGCCGGTGAGGCGGCAGGTTCTAAGTTGACCAAAGCACAAGAGTTGGGGATAAGTATTAAAACCGAACAAGAACTGCTCGATATGATTGAACGCTAACTGTGTTTTGTTAAACCATGACGTTTTTATCACAGCCAAGGCAAAACCTTGGCTGTTTGTTTTTTGGAACTTAGTAAAGTAAAGAATACAGTTGGCGGCGATACTTGGCACTTAATGCATTGCCTTGGCCAAGAGCACTGAGAATATCCATAAAGGTTTTCTTGACTTCACCGTCGAGCGCATTGAGATCGTGTTGTAAGATAGGCCAAAGTACTGCCAGTGCATCTTCATCGCGATGTGCTTCGTGATATTGGGCTGCGAGGTGGCAGGCAAGATGGTTGTCTTTTGGCGCATTGGCATATTCTTGCTCTAACTTTTGCAGTTCAGGGCTGTTGGCCGCGTTCTCATGCAAAGTTAACTTAGCGACTAACCCTTCATAAAAGCCTTGTTGGTACTCAAGAGGGATACTCTCAAGCAGCGGTTTTGCCTCTGAAAATTGTTGGGTTTCTAATAAGCAATCTATGGTGATGAGTTTGACTTCGGCTTGCTGTTGTTGATCGCTTTCGAGCTGTTTTAACAAAGCTAAAGCCTGTGCATACTCGCCTTGTTGGTGAAGCGTCTGCGCTTGATTAAATATCAACTCCGCTTGACTCGGCAAGTGTTTGGCAAGCATCGCTTGTATTGAGTCTTGCGATTGTGGGCCGCCTAACCCATCGACCGGTTGTCCTTGAGTAAATAAGGCCAGCGTCGGGATCATTTGTACGCCGAATTGACTGGCGAGTCCCATGTGTTGGTCACAGTCTAAGGTCGCCAGTAGAAATTGTCCTTGGTACTGTTGAGCGAGTGTTTCTACGATTTGTTTGCTTTGAACACTTTCAGGTTGTGAGGCTGACCAGAACAAAAAAAGCACCGGTGTTTTCATCGACTCTTCGAGTGTTGAGTGAATGTTATTTTCGTCTACCGCTGTGATGAAAGGGGATTGCATAGACCATTTCCTTGAGTGAGCCAAATGTGAAGACAGATTGTAAAGTAGCGCGCTGTCAGTCTTGGGACTGAATCAATCTCAGCGACCGCATGCGAACCTGCAGTATGCCCTTTACAGGATACCAATGTGATCATGAACAGTAAGGGTTTAATCAAGATCAACATGAACTTAATTAACTATTGAGGCATATGAGGCATTTTTCAAGTGACAGATGGTAGGCTAAAAAGAGGTTGTTCTTGGATACACTAAGAAAGTATCAGTAAAAAAACGAGAACGACAGTCAAGCATAACCAATTGAGTTGATTAAGTGTCATTCAATATCCTTGTATCGGTAAATAAACTATCAAGTGATAATGACATTGATAAATGACAAGATGATTACAAAACACTCTGCTTTGGTTTAATTTTTCTCCAGCGGTGTGAGGAAGTTAACTGTTTTACAACAGGTGATTCAGCGCGGATGTGAGGTGAGGATATTGGAAGTTATATCCCAACTCAGTTAATTTTGTCGGTTTAGCGCGTGTGCTGTCGAACAACAAGCAATGAGATTCTCCCATCATGATCTGCATTACGCGGCGGGGGAGGGTTAAAAGGTGTGGACGACGAACTGCTTGTGCCAGCGTTAAACTGAATTCTTGCTGAGTGACACTGTGAGGAGAACAAAAGTTAAAAGGGCCACTGGCTGTGGATTGAGCAAGTAAGAATATGATGCCATTCACCACATCTTGAATATGTATCCATGCCATAAACTGTGTACCTTGGCCTAATTTGGCTCCGAGCCCCAGCCGATAGGCCGGCAGCATTTTGGCAAGCGCACCGCCGTGAGGGCTGAGCACAATACCGAATCGCAAGGTACAAACCCGAGTGGATTCACTGTGTACTTTGAGTGCTTCCCGCTCCCATTGCTCACAGACTTGGTGGGCAAAGTCGTGACTGTGGACAGTTTTGTGTTCATCAAAAGCAGTATTTTTTTGATCGCCATAGTAGCCGACGGCAGAGCCGCTTAAAAAGGTATGAGGGGGACTCTGACTGGCTAAGCAAAGATTGACTAACTGCTCGGTTGTTTGCCAGCGACTTTGGCAGATGCGCTCTTTTTGCCCTTGAGACCAGCGTTTGTCGGCGATGGGCTCACCAGCGAGGTTGATGACAACGTCAAAATCGTTAAGGTGTGTGAGCTCGTTGAGTTGAGTAATAAAACTCAGTTGTCCGTGATTGAGGTATTGCAATTGCTGCGCAGCACGTTGCGGGTTGCGAGTGACCACGACAATGGTCTCGGCATGCAGCGCTTTTAATAACGCTTGGCCAATTAATCCGGTACCGCCAGGGATTAATACCTTCATCCCTGCTCCTTGCTTC
>JBFGYW010000148.1:0-7054 GCA_041587235.1 Vibrio sp. | reverse complement strand
GGGTAGATATTCGTGTCTTCAACAAACGATGTTGGCAATAGCGGGTAGGCCGCTTTCACCGGGGTTGGGTAGCCAATGTCTAGGGCAATTTTGGCTGCGTTTTCAGGACGCAAGAGAAAATCAATCATTTTTAACGCGTTATCTACATGCTCAGCACCGCTTGGAATGGCTAAGCTGTCCATCCAGAAAATGGTGCCTTTTTCTGGCCATATCATTTGGATATTTGCGCCTTCGGCACGTGCAGTATGAGCAGAGCCGTTCCACAGCATACCAAGAGGTGTTTCTCCAGCGAGATAAGGGTTTGCTGGATAGTCTGAATTAAACACCAAAACATTAGGCATCAGTTTTTTAAGCTCTTCATAAGCTTGTTTGATTTCTTCAGGATTTTGGGTATTGGGTGAATAGCCCAGTTTGACCAAAGCAATGTGAAAGACTTCTCTTGAGTCGTCCATCATCATTAATTGACCTTGCCATTTCGGATCCCATAAATCAGACCAGTTTTTAATATCGGAAGCGTCAATCATATCTTTGTTAACGCCGATACCTGTGGCTCCCCAAATATAGGGAATGGAATAGTCGTTGTTTGGATCAAACGCTTTATTGATGTAATTGGGGTCTAAATCAGCAAAATGAGTCAGTTTCGATTTGTCGATTTTTTGCAGCATGCCTTCTTTGCGCATTTTGGAAACAAAGTAAGTGGATGGCACAACCAAATCATAACCTTCACCTTGGGTCTTGAGTTTTGCATACATGGTTTCATTTGACTCATAGGTCGAGTAGATCACCTTGATACCCGTTTCCTTGGTAAAGGCTTCTAACACTTCACTGGGGATGTATTCTGACCAATTGTAAAAATACAATTCATCATCGTCAGCGACTGCGAAATTTGAAAATACACTCAGTGAGGCCAACGCCCCTAAAAGAAATGATTTTTTCATCGTGTTCCATCCATATTCGGTAAGCTTAATATCATCGCGTTGGGCGCGGTTGCCCAACGCGGCGCAATACGTTTTTTATTATGACGGTGATTTGTCGCGGCCAACCCATTGAGAGGCCATGACCAATAACAAGGAGACGACCAACATCACTGTCGCCAATGCGTTGACTTCTGGTGAAATACCCACCCTTACCATTGAATAAATCTTTAAAGGTAATATTTCATAAGTCGGGCCTGTCACAAAAGAACTAATAATGACATCATCGAGTGAGAGTGTAAAACTTAATAACCAACCAGCGGCCACCGCGGGTTTCGCAAGAGGAAATATGATTTTCTTTAGAATTATCCATTCACTCGCCCCTAGGTCTTTGGCGGCTTCTAACATTTTAACATCAAAGCCATTTAATCTGCTGTATACCGTGACCACCACAAAGGGCAGGCAAAAAGTAATGTGCGCAATCAGCAATGTAAAAAAGCCTAATTGAAAACCAAGCACTAAAAATAACGCTAAAAATGCAATCGCCATAACAATATCTGGCGACATCATGACAATAAACAACAACCCATTCACCATGGATTTGCCTTTAAATTGATAGCGAAATAAAGCCACCGCAGTCAAAGCACCAATCACGGTGGCGGCCGAAGCAGAAAATAACGAGATCACCAATGAGTGCCATGCCGCTTGAATAAGGCTGTCGTTGCCAGTCAATGTCTCAAACCATTTTAAGGTAAAGCCATCCCAACGCATGCCAAAGCGGTTTAAATTAAAGGCATTAACGATCAAGACAATAATCGGTAAGTACAAAAACAAATACACGAGAGACATAAAACTCAATCGCAACGCTTTCATGATAAGTCCTCCATTTTACGATTGAGAATTTTTCCCGCACGGTAGTAAATATAAAGCAAGAGTGCCATCATTAAGGTCAGGGCAATACTGGTCGCAGAGCCAAACGGCCAATCTCGTGCATTGAGCACCTGGCTTTTAATGACATTGCCAATTAATAAGTTTTTCGCTCCCCCCAATAGATCGGAAATATAAAACATGCCAAGGGCGGGCAATAAAACCAATAGACAACCAGCAATAATTCCCGGAGTCGTCAAAGGGAGTATAATACGTCGTAGCACTTGAAAACGATTGGCGCCTAAATCGCGAGCGGCTTCAATATAAGCAGGATCGAGTTTTTCTATTGCAGAGTACAACGGCAAAATCATAAACGGCAACAGAATGTACACTAAGCCAATCATAACCGCGATTTCCGAATACATGATACGCAGCGGTGTCTCTATAACGCCTAAGGCCAACAAGCTCTTATTCAAAATACCTTGAGTACCGAGGACGACTTTTAATCCGTAGGTGCGAATCAGTGAATTTGTCCAAAAGGGCACAATAACCAAAAACAGCATGAAAGGGCGCCATTGTTGCGGCATTTTGGCAATGCAGAAAGCAAATGGATAACCGATGAGCAGGCATAACAAGGTCGCGACACTGGCCATATAAAACGAGTGCATCACCACTTTGGCGTAAAGAGGATCAATCAAGCGTTGATAATTGGCGAGCGTAAAGGTGAACTCAATCAAATTGTGCTCATCACGAGTTAAAAAACTGGTGAGTATGATCATGGCGTTAGGTACAAACACAAACACCACTAACCAGCTGACGATAAACCCAATGATCGCGTTTTGTAAGTTAATCGGATTTCGTTTCATTCAATATAACTTCCCAGTTTTCTACCCATGTAATTTTGACTTTTTGACCTAAAGAATGGTCGACATCAGGATCGTCTTCGTTAAAGAACTCACTGACCATAACCGTTTGCCCCGATTCCAGCTCGATCATTGAATCTAATGTCATTCCTTTATAGGTGCGCTCGCGAACATAACCGATGATTCCCTCTTGATGATCAGAGTGAACTTCTTCTAAACGCAAATCTTCGGGTCTTAACAACACTTGAAGACTTTGTGATGGGGTGACAGGCTCAGCATAGTGTAAGGTCACCTGGGTATTTTCAATTTCAACCAATATTTCTTGCGCGTTAACCCGGCGAATCACCCTTGCGTTGAAGACATTAATCTCACCAATAAAGCGGGCAACAAAAAGGCTCTTGGGTTCTTCGTAAATTTCTCTTGGTGTGCCGTCTTGCTCTATCTTTCCGTCTTTCATCACTAAAATGCGATCCGACATAGAAAGCGCTTCTTCTTGATCGTGCGTGACAAAGATAAAGGTAATACCAAGTTGACGCTGCAATTGCTTTAGCTCTAGCTGCATTTGTTTACGAAGCTTATAATCGAGTGCCGATAAAGATTCATCGAGCAGCAATACCTTAGGTTTATTCACAACGGCACGTGCAATTGCGATGCGCTGTTGTTGTCCTCCGGACAATTGAGACGGTTTGCGCTTAGCCATCGCTTCGAGTTTGACCATTTTGAGCACTTGAGTCACTCTCTGATCGATCTCAGGCTCTGGGCAAGACTTCATTCGCAAACCAAAGGCCACATTGTCATACACGGTCATATGAGGAAATAGGGCATAGCTTTGAAATACGGTATTCACTTGCCTTTGTTCAGCCGGCAACAGTGTTACGTCTTGATTGTCGATTTCAATTTTTCCCTCATCAGCGGACTCGAACCCCGCGATCATCCGTAATACGGTGGTTTTACCGCAGCCCGATGGCCCGAGTAAGGTAAGGAACTCACCGTGATTTACGGTTAAATCAAGCGATGAAATAATGGTTTTATTATCGTATCGCTTAGTGACTGCCGATAAGTTAACCAAAGTTGATGGTGTTTTTTGTTCGTTGCTCAACGTTGAATTCTCTCCATAATACCGTGAAAAATTGCCTCTCACTTTTTGCTGCATAGTAGTGTTAACTTGCATCAAATCCTAGAAATTTCGTATTTTGAAACAGATTTTTTTCGCCTTATCTTCGCCAAGGCTTTAAGGTAGGCAGTCTTGCTTAATTTGGCGGATGCTTTATCTTGCCAGTATAGACTCAAAACATGACTTACAGGTTATAACCAAAAGCCACTAGGGATATTTTTTGGGTTATAGAGCGAGATTACGTATAATGAATTCATCTCTATAAATGACGCTATTGTCAGTACATCGGTAGGACTATGAACAACCCAAGTGAACACAATTTTAATCTCGGTGGCAGTGTTGAGAAAGCCGTGAATGGTGATTATGAACTTTCGTTTAAATCGGTCATTCAAGAGGCTTGGCAATTAACCAAAAAGCACTTTTTAAGCTATCTGCCCGCCATAGGGATGTTGCTCGTTGTACAAGTGGCAATTTTTTGTATCGCAATCGAATTGCAATTGGGTGATTTTTCTTTGTTGTTCGATGCGGTAATGCACCCACAAGATTATCCTAATCTGATGTCGAATTTGATCATCGCCAATCTCAGCTACGAGGTGATCAGTGCGCCAATTTTGGCCGGCGTACTCATGATGGCAATGAGTCACAGTGCAGGGATTAAAACGGAATTTCGTTCGATAAGCCGAGGGCTAAACTATACGGTTTCGATTATCTTATTGACGGTATTGACGCTATTTTTACAAGGGGTGGCTGGGATGATTTTAATGCCATTGTCCTTGTATCTTACCGTCGCATTCAGTCATAGTATGCTGCTTATTTGCGAAAAGCGTTTAACGCCGTTAAAAGCCATCATTTT
Organism: Vibrio sp.; assembly: GCA_041587235.1. Classification (GTDB taxonomy): domain Bacteria; phylum Pseudomonadota; class Gammaproteobacteria; order Enterobacterales; family Vibrionaceae; genus Vibrio. The sequence continues at coordinate 2,443 of JBFGYW010000148.1, read as the reverse complement.
GTCGTTTAAGGCGTGTAATAAAAAAATAACCACCATGTTGGCATGCTATGCATTTGTGTTTGTTTTATTTATTGTTTCTTTGATGTTTTATGGCATTGGCTTGGTGTTAGTGCTGCCTTTTTACTTTCACATGAAAGCGGTAATTTACCGTCAAGCCTTTGGGATTCGGTTAACCGTGGTGCCAAATTCGACACAATCGGGTAAGCCTTCTCAAACTCAGGGGAAAACCTTTGATGCCTAAATGGATTCTCAAACTGGTTATTGTTGTTTTAGGCTTGGCCTTTTGTTTAATTGGGCCGGTGCGTTTTTATTTCCCCAATGGGTTTGAAACATTAGATTATCAGTTCCAGACCCAATCGGCGACAACGCAGAAGCGGTCATCTTCCATACCTGATTTCGCAGCGATAAGTGATAGCAATGAAAAAAAGCGTCAATTTTTTCAATTTCTTTTGCCAATGATTGATGCTGAGAATCAACGAATTGCGACGCAGAGAGCCTTTTTACTTTCGCTTAAAGGTCAATCGTCAGAACTGGCGAAAACGACACTTGTTGAACTCAAAAAATTGGCCAATTATTACGATTTACCTTTGGGAGAACAAGGCGTCACAGCGCAATGGCTTGATGGTATGCTGGTACGAGTTAATGTGCTGCCGCCAGCGCTGGTTTTGATTCAAGCCGCCAATGAGTCGGCTTGGGGAACGTCGCGCTTTGCTCGTCAAGGCAACAACTTTTTTGGTCAGTGGTGCTATAGCCAAGGCTGTGGCCTAGTACCCAAGTTACGAGGGGCAGGGCAAACACATGAAGTGGCCGCTTTTGCGTCGGTGCAAGAGTCTGTTACTCGGTATTTTTTAAACATTAATACCAACCAAGCTTATCAGGGCTTACGCCGTATCCGTGCTGAGCTTAGTCAAACCAAGCAGGATCTAACCTCAACACAAGTTGCTTATGCTCTGACTCAAGGACTAGAAAACTATTCGGAGCGTGGCCAAGATTACATCGAAGATTTGCAGTCTATGATCCGCCATAATGAACATTATTGGACCACCAACTGACGCGAGTTAGGGATTGGATTTGCAGTCGAAGTAATTCTACGTATAATCTCGCCTCTGACAAAAGCGTGAGCGTATCGTTTCAAACTATGAGCATGATGATGGATAAAGATAATCGCAAAGAAACCTTAGAATACAACAAGCTACAAAAAAAACTCCGTCGACAGGTGGGCAGCGCCATTGCCGACTACAATATGATCGAAGAAAACGATGTGGTCATGGCCTGCATTAGTGGTGGTAAAGACTCTTTTGCCATGTTAGAGATCTTGCTCAATTTACAAAAGGCCGCACCGGTTAAGTTCGACGTCATTGCGGTTAACTTAGATCAAAAGCAGCCGGGCTTTCCTGAGCATATTCTGCCAGAATATTTTGAATCTTTATCCATTCCTTACTACATCGTTGACAAAGATACCTATTCGGTTGTCAAAGAGAAGGTGCCAGAGGGAAAAACCACTTGTGGCCTTTGTTCTCGTTTGCGCAGAGGGACTTTATATTCGTTTGCTGAAAAGATTGGCGCGACGAAAATTGCCCTTGGTCACCACCTCGATGACATGGTTGAAACGTTATTTTTAAACATGTTCCATGGGGCGAAGCTCAAAGCAATGCCACCTAAATTGCGCTCCGACGACGGTCGAAATGTCGTTATCCGTCCTTTGGCTTATTGTCGAGAGAAAGACTTGATTCGCTTTGCCGAACACAAATCTTTCCCTATCATTCCGTGCAACTTATGTGGTTCACAGGAAAACTTACAACGCCAGTCCATCAAGCAAATGTTAGTGCAATGGGACAAGCAAACCCCAGGCCGAGTTGAGAACATCTTTAAGTCACTGCAAAGTGTCAGCCCAAGTCAATTGGCGGACCGCGATTTATTTGACTTTGAAAACTTACCGCTTGAGCGTGAAGGGGAGCGACGCGAATATGGCTTTAGTGAGGCTGTCGTGTCGTCGACCAACATCGATGAATCTTTGTTTATCGACATTACTCATGTTTGAGTTAAAATCCTAAAAATACGGCCCGCTTTAAGGGCCGTTTTTGATCCTGCTAGATAACTGGTTATCGCGTTACCTTGGGTATTGGATAAGCTTAGCAGACTTAAGTGACTGCCGTTGGATCAAGCGGGCTGATGTAACCTTCCGGCTTAAGAGCAAGGACGTCGCAATTGAGGCGGTCGATCACATGCTCGGCAGTGTTGCCAATAAAAATCGCCGATAAGCCCGTACGGCCTGTGGTGCCCAAAATCACCATTGCCGCATTGAGTTTTTGCGCTGATTGAGTGATGACTTCTTCAGGCACACCTTGTTCAACGATCGTTTGTTCTTGAGGTAAGTGGTATTTTTGTCGCAGGGCCTTCATTGAGGTCAAATGATGGGCGCGCACGGCATCTGAATAACTGT
>JBFGYW010000147.1:0-7073 GCA_041587235.1 Vibrio sp. | reverse complement strand
GCCATTGCGGTTGTACTGAGTGATGCCGTTGTAGGTGAACTTTTTCTCAGAATAAATTTTGTACTCTTCTGGGACGTCGCGGATCAGCGCACGGCCGAGCAATGCTAAGTCGTAAGGTGTTGAGTACAGGTTTTCGCTGTCTAGACCGTGCACGTTGGTGTAATGAGTGTCTTTCATCCCTAGAGTGCTGGCCCAAGCATTCATAAGATCGACAAAAGCGTCCGTTGAACCGGCAATGTGCTCCGCCATCGCGACACAGGCATCGTTACCTGATTGAATGATAATGCCCTTGTTTAAGTCGCGCACTTTGACGGTAGTCCCGACTTCGATGAACATTTTTGATGAATCAGGGAAGTTTTTCGCCCAAGCGTTTTCACTGATCACAACGTCATCATCTGGGCTGACATTACCGCGTTTGATTTCTTGACCGATCACATAACTGGTCATCATTTTAGTCAAACTCGCTGGCGGCAATTTTTCATGCATATTTTTCTCTGCGAGGACTTTACCAGAGTGGAAGTCCATCAACACAAAACCATTCGCTGCGATCTGAGGGGCGTCAGGGACGACGACGGGGTTGGCAAACGCTGAATTAACGATAGTGGCGCACAGGGCGACAGAGGGAACAATTAAACGTTTAAAAAGAGTTGTTTTTTTCATCATGAGTCAATGTTGCTTCTATTTGAATGTATCCTACCAGAAACACCGCCAGAGTCGGAGTGTTTGTTATGAGAAAATCTGTTAACTTTTGCTTTGGTCAGATTCTGAAAACGCTTTGATAAACGCTGTGGGATATCCTTTTGTTTTCAATTTGTTCAGTGCTACTTGAGCTTGTAAATAGTCATCAAAAGGTCCCAACATCAATTGATGAACGGCCGATTTTGAATATATAAATGACTCAACATCTAAGCTTAGACTCAGTTCATCTCGCAAAGTTCGCACTCGTTCTAAATATTTTGAGCTAACGACTTGTACTGCGTACTGTTTATCGGTGGCTTTAGGGCGATGATTGGCCGGTTTGGTAAAGGTGAGAGCCTCGATTTTGACATTGGCAGTTCCCGTTTTGAGTACGTCGAGTTTATACGCTGCCGCATAGCTTAAATCAATGATCCGGCCAGGGTGAAAGGGCCCGCGATCGTTGACGCGCACAATCACGGATTTGCCGTTGTCGGTATTGGTGACTTTGACAAAACTCGGCAGCGGCAAGGTTTTGTGCGCTGCGGTCATTGAGTACATGTCATACACTTCGCCATTCGAGGTGCGATGGCCCTGAAATTTTTGTCCGTACCACGACGCTTTACCGGTTTCAGTAAACCCGCGCGGATCGGTAACTATGGTATAGCGTTGGCCGCGCAAGGTGTAATTGCTGTTACCACTGGCGCTGTAGGCTTCATAGCGCGGGTGTGCATTTTCGATGTGTTCGACCGAGATTGGCGTGGTCGGAGCGACATCATCGGCTATAGTATAACGGCCACCACCGGTGTTCTCCGTCGTGCTACAGCCTGCGATTGCCGCAATCGAAAGCGCCGCGCCAAGTTTGTAAAGTTTTTTTTGCATTTAGGTCGCCTTTGAAAATGCTTTTCGGTGTGTATGGATCGACATTAAAATGCCAAAACCGGCCATCAGAGTCAGCATGGAAGTGCCTCCATAGCTCACCAAAGGTAAAGGTACGCCAACCACGGGTAAAATGCCACTGACCATACCAATATTGACAAAGATATAAACGAAAAAGCTCAGCACAATACTGCCCGCCATCATACGACCAAAAGCCGTTTGTGCTTGACTGGCTAAGTACAAGCCTCGACCGATAATGAACAGATAAATGGCCAGCAAACACAAAAAGCCAATCAGCCCCCATTCTTCGGCAATAACGGCAAAAATAAAGTCTGTGTGCCTTTCTGGCAAAAATTCCAGTTGCGATTGCGTGCCGTGTAGCCAACCTTTACCGGTTAGGCCGCCTGAACCGATGGCAATTTTACTCTGAATAATGTGGTAGCCAGCACCGAGAGGATCAGACTCTGGATTGAACAGAGTTCTTACCCTTACTTTCTGATACTCGCGCATTAAGAAAAACCACAGAATGGGAATGAACGCCCCCACGGCGACAATGGCAGCAAAGATGATGCGCCAACTGATGCCCGATAAAAAAATGACAAAAATACCAGACGCGGCGATCAGAATCGCGGTGCCGAGATCCGGTTGTTTGGCGATCAGGATGGTGGGCACTAAGACGAGCGTCAAGCCGACAATCAGGGTTTTGAACGAGGGCGGTAATGGTCGACGCCCAAAGTAGCGGGCGACCATTAATGGCACGGCGAGTTTGAGAAATTCAGAAGGTTGAAAGCGAACAAAGCCAAGATTTAACCAGCGTTGTGCCCCTTTTGATACTTCGCCAAAAAACAGTACGCCAAGCAGCAAGACCACCCCGGCAAAAAATACGAAGGGTGCAAACGCTTCGTAGGTGCGAGGGGGGATCTGAGCGAGTACCACCATCACGACTAACGACAGCAGCATACGCATGGCTTGTTTGTCCATCATCACTAAACTTTGTCCACTGGCGCTGTACATAATCACTAAGCCGCAACCCATAAGCAGCAATAGTCCCAATAACATCGGCAGGTCAAGATGCAATCGTTCGAACAGAATGCGATTTTTACCCGTAGAAGGATCCATTTTCATGGTTAGTGTTCCTCTTTTGGTGACGTTTTCTCGCTGTCTTCATCGCCCTTGTGTGGCAGCAACAAATAATCGAAAATTTTTCGTGCGACCGGAGCGCCGTGAGAAGAGCCACCACCGGCGTTCTCAAGCACGACCGTGACAATAGCTTTGGGGTGCTCAAAAGGCGCGAAAGAAGTATAAAGCGCGTGATCTCGCAAGTGTTCAGCCAGCTCGTCGGCGTTGTACTTTTCATTTTCCGATAAGCCAAATACCTGAGCGGTTCCCGACTTTCCGGCGCTTTGGTATTGAGCGCCAAAAAAGGCGCGCCTTGCAGTGCCTCGAGCGCCCGTATTGACCAAGTGCATCCCTTCTTTGGCAATATCCCAGTATTTTTGCGGCACATTTTCGATAGGTGGGTAAGGGTCAATAGGCTCGGGCTGTTGTTCATCGAGAGGTTCGCTACTCTCCATGGTGGCTTTGAGCAGATGCGGCACCATGACTTTGCCATTGTTGACCAATACCGAGGTCGCTTTGGCGATTTGGATCGGGGTTGCCGTCCAGTAGCCTTGACCGATGCCGACCGGAATGGTGTCACCCTTATACCAGGGAATATTGTGACGCGCTCGTTTCCACTCACGAGTGGGCATATTGGCTTGGCTTTCTTCATAAATATCAATGCCAGTGTATTTTCCAAAGCCAAATAAGTTCATCCAACTAGAGATGCGGTCTATTCCTAAGTCGTAGGCGACTTGGTAATAAAAGGTATCGACGGACTCTTCTAAAGCTTTTAGGACATCAACGGTGCCGTGCCCCCAGCGCAACCAGTCGCGATACGGCCGAGTGTTGGAATTGGGGATCTTCCAATAACCGGGGTCGTTGCGCGTGGTATTCGGGGTGATGACGCCTTCCGTTAACGCGGCAACCGAAATAAAGGGTTTGACCGTGGAAGCGGGTGGGTAAATCCCCAGAGTGGCGCGATTGACCAAGGGGCGGTTTTTGTCTTGCAGCAGTTTGGCGTATTGCTTGCTGGAAATGCCGTTCACAAACTGGTTAGGGTCGTAACTCGGCGTCGAGACCATCGCCAGTACACCATCGTCTTTCGGATCGAGGACAATGGCACTACCACGCCGTTCACCCATCAATTGATGGACGTACTGTTGCAACTTAATGTCAATATTGAGTACCAAGTCTTTACCGGGGGTGGGCGGTACATATTTGAGGGTTCGGATCACGCGGCCGCGGCTGTTGACTTCCACTTCCTGATAGCCAGAGGTGCCGTGTAATAAGTCCTCGTAATACTTTTCAATCCCTAATTTGCCAATGTCATGAGTAGCTTTGTAATTCGATGCTTTGTCTTCACGAGTCAGGCGTTGTAAGTCTTTGTCGTTAATACGTGATACATAGCCCAGTACGTGAGTAAGGACTTGCCCGAAGGGATAAAAGCGCTTTAAAGACGCACTGACTTCAACACCGGGAAACTTGTACTGATTAACCGAAAACAACGCCACTTGTTTTTCGGTCAACTGGGATTTAAGTGGGATTGATTGAAAGCGATGGAAGCGGCGACGCTCTTTTTGAAAGTCGGCAATGTCTTCATCGGTGATCGGTAAAAATTGCTGTAACCGGGCAATAGTATCATCGATATCATCGATTTTTTCTGGGGTCAGCTGCAAGGTGAAAACGGGACGGTTTTCAGCTAATAACACGCCATTTCTGTCGTAGATTAAGCCGCGAGTTGGGGCGATGGGCACGATCTTGATGCGGTTGTCATTAGAGCGGGTTTTGTAATCTTGAAATTGATTGACTTGAATGTTGTAAAGGTTGGCAACCAATACACTTAACAGAACTAAAATACCAATAAAGGCAACCACAGCACGGTTTCTAAACAACCGTGCTTCTGCTTGGTAATCTCTAATTTGGCTACGTCTTCGCAACATGAATGCTTATTCTCGGTGGTACGGGTGATTGGTGGTAATGCTCCACGCGCGATATAAGCTTTCCGCCATAATGACACGCACAAGTGGGTGAGGCAATGTCAGTGGCGAAAGGGACCAAGATTGTTCCGCTGCGGCTTTGCAGGCTGGGGCTAATCCTTCTGGGCCGCCAATTAGAATCGATACATCGCGTGCGTCAAGCTTCCAGCTTTCTAATTGCTGCGCCAACTGCTCGGTATTCCAGGGTTTGCCAGGAATGTCGAGTGTAACAATTCGGTTGCCCTTCGGCACGGCATTGAGCATGGCTTCGCCTTCTTTTTGCAAAATTCTTGCAATATCGGCATTTTTACCGCGTTTACCTGCTGTAATCTCAACCAATTCTAGTGGCATATCATGTGGGAAGCGACGGCGATACTCTTGAAAGCCTTCTTCAACCCATTTGGGCATTTTGGTACCCACGGCAATAAGTTGGATCTTCACTCGTTAGCCCCAAAGCTTTTCTAATTGGTACATTTCGCGAAATTGGGGCTGGAGTACATGTAACATACTTGAGCCCATATCAACGACGACCCATTCACCATCTGCTTCGCCTTCGATGCCAATTGGGTTTATACCCAGCTTTTTGAGCTCATTGGCTACGTGGGAGGCAATCGAAGAAACGTGGCGTTTAGAGGTACCAGTACAGATGATCATGGTGTCAGTAATGTTGGATTTGTCCGAGACATCAAGGGTAATAATGTCTTCGGCTTTCATGTCATCAGCTTTGTCAGCAAGTAGGTGGATCAGTTGTTCTTGAAGCACACAAGGTTCCTTATTAAATGGCGGAATAACAATAAATAATAACTATAGAGGGGCGATGACTTTGCGCTCAGGCTGGCACAGGTCAATACTCAGCTCAGCCAAGCCGGGCCAAGAAGAGCGATCGTATTGAGTTTTGACTTCAAGTTCAAGTTGGCTGAGCTTTTTCATCGCCCGATTCAGTTCACTTTGCTTTAGGCGGGTAAGGGCAGCGTGATAAGCGGGCCGCTTACTTTGCCAAATTCTCAATTGATCGCAGGCTTTGCCAAGCGGCATTTGCGCGCTCAGTCTCTGCAGCTTGATTAAGGTGAGCAGCTCTTTTTGTAGCGTTCTTAATAAAATAGTGATTTCGACACCTTCACTCTCGAGTTGATGAAGAATTTTGAGGGCGCGTTTTGCCTTGCCGTCAAGCAGAGCATCTAACCACTGAAACGGCGTGTAATGATGATGTCGGCTAAGTGCTTCTTCAACCCGAATTAAGGTCAACTGGCCGTCGGGGTAGAGCAATGTCAGCTTTTCGAGGCTTTGTTTTAACGCCAATAAATTTCCCTCGTGCCATTGGGCCAACATTTGAATACTGGCATCATCAGCGCGAAGGCCGAGCTGTTGGCATCGATTGGCCACCCAACGAGGCAGGTGCTTTACATCTGGCGTTATGCATTGAACCCAAAGTGACTGCTTACTGAGTTCGCTAAACCATTTGGTTTTTTCTTGCGCTTTGGGCAATTTATTGGCGACGATGATCAGCAGTGTTTGCGGGTTAAACAGTGGGATTAATTCAAGTAGCGGTTTGGCTGCCGTGGCACTGACCCCGCTTTCTGGGATGTCGATTTCAACAATTTTCTGCGCGGAAAACAGGCTCATGGCTTGAAAACAATCATAGACGCGATCCCACTCGATACTTTGATCTAAGGTAAAGCGATGCACCTCTTCATAGCCTTGTTGCTTGGCTTGTGAGCGGATGGCTTGACGGCTTTCTTCAAGCAATAAGGGCTCATTGCCGACCAATAGATAGGCCGAGCTTAACCCGCGTTGTAGTTGTTCTGCTAAACGATCGGCATAGATACGCATGTCAATTTACCGCCCAATTAATCGCTTGATTGGGCCGCGTCATTTGCTTCGTTTTCGTATTTGGCTTTCACTCGGCCGAGTTGACGCATCATTTGGCTGGCCGCTTGGTCGTACATTTCTTGTTCGATGAGCTCTTTTTCGACCGATTTGGCTAGTGCGACTAAAGAGTTTTCAAGGTAATTACGGCTCACGGAAATGGTGTACTTTTGAATGCCAATGTCTGGGATAGTGACTGAGTATTGCACTTTATAAGTGAGCTCTTTTTCCGCTTCTTGGGCGTTTTGATACAAAGAAAGCGTACGCGAGCTCATGTTGGTACTAATGATGCGCAAGCTCGGGATTTTTTCCGATATCGGCACGATATTAATGTCATTACGTTTTAATTGGGTGACCACCTGACGGGAGAAATAGCTGTAATCATCGTTACTGGTAAACGACAGTTGATGTAATTCTTCAGGCACAATGTACTCATCTCTGAGGTGAAAACCACATGCCGATAGTAGGGTAATCAGACCTAATGTACTGGTCACTTTGAGAAAAGATGTTAATTGCATTAATAAGCTCTTTGTATTGAGTGATTTATCTTAAGTCACTTATTGTTTAATCCAGCGG
>JBFGYW010000146.1:0-7153 GCA_041587235.1 Vibrio sp. | reverse complement strand
GACGGATTCGAACCATCGAAGGCAGTGCCGGCAGATTTACAGTCTGCTCCCTTTGGCCACTCGGGAACCCCTCCAGGGGTTTTTATACTTAATCCAATGCTTTCCCAACGCATTGCTCAAGTGCGGAGCGCATCATAACAAACTGTTTTGGACTGTAAAGTGTTTTTCCAGTGTTTTTGTGCCAACTGCTGCCTTTTTCGACGTTGGTGAACAAAACTTGTTAAGTCTGTCGTTTAATTAAGCATGTGATGCGGTAAATAAGTGTAAATAAACGCAACTTAAAGTGAGACACATAACAAAAGCTTGTTATGATGGATAAAACTTATCATTCAGGTATATGGATATGAAAGCCCTGTTGTTTACGAGTCTCTTTTTTTGTGTATTTCGCGTAGTTGCTGCTGTACCTGTTGTGGTCGAGCCAGTTGAGTCGAGGCCATTGACTCCGACGTTAGGTTTGATAGGTCATCTACAGGCCAAGCAATCGGTTGTGGTGTCATCGGTGGCAACTGGGCGAGTGATTGATATTTTAGTTGAAAATAATCAGTCGGTTGAAAAAGGGCAGCCTCTGTTTCTACTTGAATCTTCGAAACAGAAAGCCCTGTTAGAACAAGCCAAAGCCGCGTTGGGCGATCAGAAACGGCGTTTGAATGAATTTGTTAAACTTCAAAAACGCAATGCGATCACCCAAAGTGAATTAGAAACGCAAAGAGCGCAGGTTGCCATCGCTCAAGCTCAATACGACTCCGCTCTTGTCGATGTTGAAGACCGAATTGTGAAAGCCCCTTTTAATGGGCAACTTGGATTGATTGACTTTAGTTTAGGTCAGTGGATCAATACCGGCAGTGCGGTGGCAACGCTCGACGATTTGTCGTCGATGCAACTCGATATTGCCGTTCCTGAGCGTTATTTGTCGTCGCTGGCGATGGGTATGCCAGTCAGTGCGATGACGCAAGCTTGGCCTGGACAACGTTTTGTTGGTGAAGTGGTGGCGATTGACAGTCGAGTCGATACCGAAACTTTGAATGTGCGTGTCCGAGTTCAGTTTGACAATCCTGAAAGACGTCTTAAAAGCGGTATGTTAATGAATGCCGAGGTCCATTTTCCTGCAGTGACTGCCTTATCGATTCAGCCTAAAGCCCTGCAATACGCGGGTACCGAGCGTTATGTGTACCGTTTAACTGACGAACAGACCGTGCAAAAGACTCAGGTTTGGATTGGCGATACGATTGAAGATCGGATTGTGGTTGAGAAAGGGTTACAAGCGGGTGATCAAGTCGTCGTGCAAGGAACGATCAATTTACGCGATGGAGTCGAAGTGATGCCGCGGCTTGCGACAGCTGAAGCGTCAGAGCGGGGTGTATCGCCTGACTCTGCACCGCTGACGATGAGCAACTAGGAGCTAAGTGATGATATTGTCTGATATTGCCGTCAAACGTCCGGTATTGGCGATTGTGCTCAGTGCCTTGTTGTGTGTGTTTGGTTTGGTATCACTGTCCAAATTAGCCGTAAGAGAAATGCCAGATATCGACAACCCAGTGGTCTCAATTCTGACTCAATATGATGGGGTGTCGGCGACGATTATGGAACAACAAGTGACGACTGTCCTTGAAGACCAAATCTCTGGCATACGAGGTATTGATGAAATCACGTCGACTTCTCGCAACAACAACTCTCGCATTACGGTGACCTTTGAGATTGGCTACGATCTCCAAGCGGGCATGAGTGATATTCGCGCCGCGGTTGACAGAGCTCGTAGTTCCTTACCAGAACAAGCCGATGATCCACAAATTTTCCAAAACGACGGCAGTGGTGAGCCTTTAGTCTACGTTAATGTACATTCTAGTGGCCTCGATCGTACGCAACTGACGGATTATGTTGAGCGTATATTGACTGATCGCTTCTCACTGCTCGATGGGGTGAGTTCAGTAGATGTGTCTGGCGGGCTGGAAAAAGTGATGTATGTCGAGTTGCGCCCACAAGCGATGGCAGGTCGCGGAGTCACCATCAGCGATATTGTCAATGCGCTCAATCGAGAGAATTTAGAAAGCCCGGGTGGTCAAGTTCGCAATGACAGTACGGTAATGACGGTGCGAACAGCGCGTAATTATCAAAGTGCACAAGATTTTCAGTTTATGGTGGTCAAGCGCAGTGGCAGTAACCAAGCGGTATACTTAAAAGATGTTGCAAATGTGTATGTTGGCGCGAAAAACGAAGATTCACTCTTTCGCAGTGACGGCATCGTCAATGTCAGTTTAGGCATTGTCGCTCAAACCAGTGCCAATCCTTTACAAGTGGCTAAATTAGTCCGCCAGCAAGTGGCTTTGGTGAAACCGTTTTTACCCGCCGGGACCGAAATTGCCATTGACTATGACTCTACCGTGTTTATCGAACAATCGATCAAAGAAGTCAATCAAACCCTATTGATCACAGCCCTGGTGGTTATCGTGGTGTTGTATTTGTTTTTAGGTCAAATTCGCGTCACTTTGATCCCAGCGGTGACGGTGCCAGTTTCGCTGATCAGTGCTGCAATCATCGCCTATTGGGCGGGGTATTCCATCAACTTAATTACCTTGATGGCCTTTATTTTGGCGATTGGTTTGGTGGTCGATGACGCGATTGTGGTGGTGGAAAATGTCTATCATCATATTGAACGCGGTGAATCCCCCTTGTTGGCGGCTTTTAAAGGCACGCGTGAAGTGGGCTTTGCGGTTGTCGCCACTACGATTGTCTTGGTGATGGTCTTTTTACCAATTGCTTTTATGGATGGTTTAGTGGGGCTAATTTTCACTGAATTCGCCATGATGCTGGTGGCTGCCGTGATTTGTTCGTCGTTTATTGCCCTGACTTTGACCCCGGTACTTGGCAGTTGGTGGTTAAAACCTTCACAAACTCCTTCGCGCTTTCATCAAGTCATCGATCGCATGATTGATAAGCTCACCCATTCCTACAAAAAAGCACTAGCCGTGGTCATTCTGCGGCCGTGGTTTGCCCCATTAGTGATTCTTGCGTGCATTGCGGGGGGGTATCAAATGATGCAGCAAACCCCAACAGAGCTCACACCGCAAGAGGACCGTGGCGTGCTCTTTGCCTTTGTACGAGGTGCCGATGGCACCAGCTTTGAACGCATGTCTGAGAATATGGCTGAAGTCGAGCAAAGATTGATGCCGATGTTAGGACAAGGCGTGCTCAAGTCGTTTAGTATTCAAACCCCTGCCTTTGGCGGCCAAGCCAGTGATCAGACGGGGTTTGTTATTATGATTTTGGAAGACTGGCAAACACGTACGACCTCGGCGCCAGAGGCGTTAAAAATGATCCGCCAATCCATGAGCGGGATTACCGATGTGCGTTTTCGCGTCTTCATGCCCGGATTTCGAGGTCGGCCAAGTGGGCCTATTCAAGTCAGTATTGCTGGCTCAGATTACCCCACCTTGTACCATTGGGCGCAGCAGTTAGAGCAAGCGGCCAACCAATCGGGGTTAATGACGGGCGTCGATATCGATTATTCGGAAAACAGTCCAGAGCTCTTGGTGAATATTGATGTTCAACGCGCGTCGCAGTTGGGGATCGCAGTTCAAGATGTCTCACAAACGCTTGAGGTATTGCTTGGTGGTGCTTCACAAACGACGTTCGTCGAAGACGGTCAAGAATATGATGTTTACTTGCGAGCCAATGAAGATAAATTCAACAGCCTTAATGATTTAAGTCAGATTTATTTACGTACTCAACAAGGGCAAGCCGTGAGCTTAGACACCATAGCGCACATTGAGCCGGTCGCCGTGGCCAATAAGTTAACGCACGATGAAAAGAAAAAGTCGATTGTGGTTGATGCCAATTTGGCGGCGGGAGTGGACCTTGGCCAAGCACTGGGCTTTTTGGAGCAATACGCCAGTGAACATTTTCCCGCCAATGTGAGCTTGGGGTATCAAGGCGAATCGAAGGATTTTAAAGAGAATCAGTCGCGCATGTGGGTGACCTTTGTGTTGGCCTTGATCGTCGTGTATTTGGTGCTGGCTGCGCAATTTGAAAGTTTTATCAACCCGTTAGTGGTGATGTTGACGGTGCCTTTGGGGCTCTTTGGCGGTTTTGCCGGTTTAGTGATTATGGGGCAAGGGTTTAATATTTACAGTCAGATTGGCATGATCATGTTGATCGGCATGGTGACCAAAAATGGCATTTTAATTGTTGAGTTTGCTAATCAGTTACGCGACAGAGGCATTGAATTTGAAAAAGCCATTGTCGATGCTGCTGCGCGCCGATTGCGGCCCATTTTGATGACCGCGACGACCACAGTCGCAGGCGCTGTGCCACTGTTGCTATCGACTGGTGCGGGTTATGAAAGCCGAATTGCGGTGGGGACGGTGATCTTTTTTGGCATGTCGGTGGCTACGCTGATCACTTTATTTGTTATTCCGGCGATGTACCGTTTATTATCGCGACATACCAAATCACCGGGCTATGTGGCAAAACAACTCGATTTAGCCCTTCAAAAAGACACCAAAACACGGGTGGGGCATGGCTAAGGGTCACTTGGCATCGGCGTGACGAACCGTTGATTAATACAGGATAAAACAATGAGCAAATTTAACTATCAATCACTTTCACAAGCAGAGCAAGATAAACTTGATGCGGCCACTTTCCGTCAGCTTTTGGCGCATTTAGACAACAATAAACAAGTGCAGAACATTGACCTCATGATCTTAGCGGATTTTTGTCGCAATTGTTTGAGTAAGTGGTATTTGGCTGAGGCTCAGCAGCAGGGGATTGAACTGTCGTTAGACGATGCGCGTGAGCGTGTTTATGGCATGACTTATCAAGAGTGGAAAGACAATCATCAACCTGCAGCAACACCAGAGCAACTTGCGGCTTATGAACAAAAGCAGGCGAAAAAGAGTCAATCTTAAGCTTGGTAAGTGTTGGGACAAAAACACAAGGTGGCGTTGAGGCCACCTTTTTTTATACTCATTTGGCGAAGAGTTATTTTTGACGCTGGCGCATGACACCTTCTTGTACGGCACTGGCGACGAGCTGGCCTTGCTGGTTGTAAATCTCTCCGCGTACTAAGCCACGTGTGCCGCTGGCGGTTGGGCTTTCAATGGCGTAGAGCAGCCAATCGTCCATTTTAAACGGTCGATGAAACCAAATCGAGTGGTCTATGGTCGCCACCTGAAAGCCCGGAGTCATGATAGACACTTCGTGAGGGTGCAGCGCGGTGACCAAAAAGCCCCAATCTGATGCATAGGCTAATAAGTATTGGTGGATGAGACGATTGTCTGGCATCTCACCATTGGCGCGGATCCACAAATATTGTTTGGCTTCGTTGGCTTTGGGCTTTAATGGGTTAATCGCGATCACAGGACGCGTTTCTATCGGCTTTTCACCGCAAAAAGTCCGGCGCAGTTTTTCTGGCAAATACTCGGCAATTTTTTGGGCCAGTTCGGTTTCCGATTCCAATTTATCTGGGCCAGGGATGTTGTCCGGCATGGCTTTTTGATGTTCGAAGCCTTCTTCGTCGATGTGGTAACTGGCCGTGAGGTAGAAGATGTTTTTGCCATTTTGAATGGCTTTTACGCGGCGAGTGGAAAAGCTGCGGCCATCTCTCAGTTTTTCAACGTCATAAATGATAGGCTTTTCAGGATCGCCAGGGAGCAAAAAGTAGCTGTGAAAGGAGTGAACCGTGCGATCTTCAGGTACCGTATAGCGCGCGGCTGACAGTGCTTGGCCGATCACTTGGCCGCCATAGACTTGCGGTAAACCAAGGTTTTCACTTTGACCGCGGAATAGGCCTTCTTCTAAGCGCTCAAGTTGTAATAAATGCAATAATTGATGAAGAGGTGTACTCATAACGGACATCCTATAATAAATTAGACCCATGACAGTCGATGATTTTGCCTAGGAGTAAGGCGCTAGTCATGCTAAAAGCTAGGTTTTCATCACCCTTTTTGCGCTGTGGCAGAGGGTATTATGGGGGTCTTAGTCGTGACTAAATGGGGTATTGCGTGATAATTGTTTATCACTTTACACCTAGGTTATCTATCTTCCAATCCATTTGAGTGAATAAACGTTAATGAATCGGTCATATTTCTTTAAAAAGGTTATTCTGTTTGGTTTGTGTTTGGGGGTATTGGCTTGTCAGTCGGCACCTGAACCAGAGGCTTATCAATCACCAATTGGCCACCTTTTTGGCAATGTGTGGGTGCAAAATGATGAGAGTTTACCCCCCGAGGCGTTAATCACCGTTACTTTATTGGCAAAGTCATCGGCGAGCATTGAGCCTATTGCTGTGGCTAAGCACAAGTTTCGCGTGAGTGATCGCGTTTACCCGTATCGTTTTGATATGTCATACGATAAACGAAAGCTCAATTTGGCAAACGAGACCTATTGGTTAGCGGCTACGGCCAGTTATTATCCGCAAGGACGTTATCAGTTAGCCAAACTGCGCCAGGTTGAGTTGGGTGGCAAGGTGAGTGCTTCCCTTTTATTACAAGCCCAGTAACCGTGTATTTGGCTCGTCATCGGGTGTTGTGAACAGTGATAGCGAGTTAAATAAGGGTTATAACACTGAGGTGATTGCTCTACTATCAATCGCCTTGCCATAAGTATTGTTTTAACGAGACTCGGCCTGTTTCAGAGACAGTGATTTTCTCATTGAGTAATGCTTGGCGTTGGGCGTCGAAGCGTTGGCCTTTTAATGAAATTTGTCCCTGGCTGTTAAGGACGCGATGCCATGGCAATTGTGAACCTTCGGGCAGTTGGGCGAGCGCTTTGCCCACATGGCGTGCATAACCTGGGTAGCCCGCCATCTTTGCAATCAAACCATAGCTGCACACTTTTCCAGATGGGATTTGGTGAATGACGAGGTAGATGGCACGTAGGAATTCGTTGGGCATTATTCTTAATTTATCAGTGGCTTTGGCTTTAGTGTAGGGGGCTGGTGGTGAAAATGTCCACTGCAATTGTTGGATGTTTAAGCAAACGATGCAGCAAGAGGGATTGAGCTTGGATTGGCACTTGCATTCTGGGCCGAGTTCGTGAATAATCAGCACCATATTAAGGCGTAAGCCTCACAGCATTATGAGGCTCTGGTCCTCTCGCAACAATAGCTCGTGAACTCGGTCAGGTCCGGAAGGAAGCAGCCGCAGCGAGTGACTTGTGT
>JBFGYW010000145.1:0-7257 GCA_041587235.1 Vibrio sp. | reverse complement strand
TTTTGATGACTTTAGGCATCACCAACTCAGCGGTTTCAAAGGTAGTAAAGCGCTCTTGACAAGCTAAACACTGACGACGGCGACGCACTTGGTGCCCATCTGCAACCAAGCGAGAATCGATAACCTTAGTATCACATTCGGAACAAAATGGACAATGCATAAAACCTCCAAACACTTTGTCGTAATCTGTCTATCGTTCAATCTGCCTAGAGAAAAGACAGTGACAATGCGCTCAGTTTAGCGGAAAGCGAAATAATAAGGAAAGAAAAAGGGAGTCAAACTCCCTTTTATATCAAAACCTAACTGAGAAACGGCGTCACAGACGTCGATTAACTTCTCGCCAAGTAATCGGCAATGCCGACCCATTTATAACTGGTAAGCTCTTCCAATCCCATCGGGCCACGAGCGTGCAGTTTTTGCGTCGACACCGCGACTTCAGCCCCGAGTCCAAATTGTGCGCCATCGGTAAAGCGCGTTGAAGCATTGACGTACACCGCTGCCGACCCGGCAGCATTGATAAAGCGCTCTGCATTGCTCAAGCTTTCGGTCATGATCGCATCAGAGTGCGAGGCATTGTGCGTGCGCATGTGCTCGATCGCCTGCTCAACATCATCAACAATCCGCACCCCAAGAGTGAAGGCAAGCCATTCGGTATCAAAATCGCCTTCTTTTGCCACTCGCACAGATTGTGCACCGGCCAGTAATGGGCAAGCATCTTCCGTCGCCACAAATTCCAACTGCTCGGAAAGGCGATCTGCCAATTGGGTTAATACCGGCTTAGCGACATCGCGATGCACCAACAAGGTATCGAGGGCGTTACAGGCTGAAGGTCTTTGCATTTTCGCATTGGTGATCACTTCTAAAGAACGCTCGATATCAGCACTTTTATCAACGAAAATATGACTGATGCCAAAACCGCCAATGATCACTGGAATTGTGCTGTTTTCTTGACACATTTTGTGCAAATTAGCTCCGCCGCGTGGAATGATCATATCCACGTATTGATCGAGCTTTAACAGCTGTGCGACTAGCGCCCGATCCGGGTTATCAATGTATTGCACCGAAGCCGATAACAGCTGCGCTTTTTCTAAAGCGATTTGGATCACTTTGACCAATTCCATATTGGTGGCAAACGTCTCTTTACCACCGCGAAGGATTGCGGCATTGCCGGTTTTTAAGCACAAGGCGGCGATGTCGATAGTGACATTGGGGCGCGCTTCATAAATCACGCCAACCACACCTAGAGGTACACGACGGCGCGATAAACGCATCCCATTTGGTAAGACTTTGCTGTCGAGTTCACTGCCGACCGGATCATCGAGTTGAATCACATTACGCACGTCCTGCGCGATCGCAGATAAACGGCCTTTATCGAGAAACAGTCGGTCGAGCATCGCGTCAGTCAGACCCGCTTGGCGACCGGCGTCGATGTCTTTGGCATTGGCCGCTAAAATACGCTCAGCATTGACTTCAAGCTCATCGGCCATAATCGCCAATGCCTGGTTTTTTTGTGCTGTAGAGGCCGTTGCCAATTGGAAAGCCGCTTCTTTAGCCGCTTTGCCCAGTAGTTGTAAGTCCACTTTCATCCCTCTTATATCTCTTATTCTTGTATTACGACCATATCATCGCGGTGGATAACTTCTGAGCCGTAATCATAACCTAAGATATCATGAATATCTCGGCTGTGCTGACCGGCGATTTTAAGCAGCTCTTGGCTTGAATAATGCGTCAATCCTCGAGCAATGATTTGACCTTCACGATTAACGATACGCGCCACATCCCCACGGAAAAAGTTACCGCGCACTTCGCAAATGCCCTTCGCCAATAAGCTGCTGCCTTTGTTGATCACCGCGTTAACGGCACCGCTATCGACAACGATGTCGCCTGATGAGACGGGAGCGGCCAAAATCCACTGTTTGCGATTTTCTAACGCTTCTTGGCAAGGCCAAAAACGCGTGCCTTGGTAGTGTTCGCTCAAGCAATCGAAAATGACATTAGGGGCGCGGCCGGCGGCAATCGTCACCTCAATCCCCGCTCTGCGCGCAATATCGGCCGCTTTTAATTTAGTCGCCATACCACCAGTGCCCAGCGAGGTACCACTGTCACCGGCAATTTTGCGCAATGTGTCGTCGATGGTTCGCACTTCTCGAATCAATTCGGCTTTCGGGTCTTTGCGAGGGTCGGCGGTAAAAAGGCCTTTTTGGTCGGTGAGTAGCAGTAACTTGTCCGCGCCACACAAGATACCAATCAATGCTGATAGATTATCGTTATCACCCACTTTGATTTCGTTAGTGGCTACCGCGTCGTTTTCATTGACCACAGGAATAATGTTATTGGCGATCAAAGTATTGATCATGTCACGAGCATTTAAGAAACGTTCGCGATCTTCAAGATCAGCACGAGTGAGCAACATTTGGCCAATCTTCAACCCGTAAATGGCAAACAGACGCTCCCAAGTTTGGATCAAATAACTTTGCCCAACTGCGGCAAACATCTGCTTATTGGCAATCGAGGTCGGCAAATCGGGATAACCTAAATGTTCGCGCCCAGCCGCAATCGCGCCAGAAGACACCAACACCACTGAATGGCCTTGTTGAATTAATTCTGAGCACTGCCTGGCCAGTTCAACCATGTGCGCGCGATCGAGCGCATTTGTACCGCCGGTAAGAACACTGGTACCCAACTTAACCACAACCGTTTGTGATTGAGCCATACCTGAAGGTTGTTGTGTTGTCATCATTCTCTGAACTTTACAAAAATAAGAACGATGTTATAGCAAAGGGGGTTGCGACTTCCAAGCAGAAATCCCTTCCAGTTAAGGATTTTTCATCGGCTCACTTAAATTTGGCACTGAGGGCCGATACTCATATTTGGTCTTTATCTCATTGGGCCCGTTTGACTGACAAAGCAAATTTTGAACTCAATAAGTCTCGTAACTTACCATCAAAATCCTCTAAGGTTTGATTGACCTCTGCCAACTCTTTGTCTGAAAGTGAGTGTGTTTGCCAATTCCCCGCCTCGTCAAACAGACCAAAGTGATAATTTGCGACAAAATCGACCCCATCATCACAAGGCGTCAAATGCATCCACCAGCCGTAAAATTCTCGACTCTCTGGCTCTTGGCGACTGTCAACACAAAGACTAAAACAGTCAAAGAAAAAGTCTTGCTCGCGACTTTGTTCTTCTCGTAAGTAGGGACCAATACTTTTAAATTTTGCAATTAACCTATGATAAGTCGGCTTTAATACACTCTCACTCATCACGCTCTCCCTAATTTTAATTCGTTTATCCATAAATTAGGGATACTGTTAGCATTTATGCCCAAACAGTCAATCTCGAGGACTCTTAACTTTGCTCTTGAAGGTGTTCTGTTAACCACTCTAATGACATTTTGAGAGCTTGATCATAGCCTTGTGTAATTGATTTTTTTGTTATTTTCTTGGTTTTTCCTTGTCGACTGTAAAGGGCAATCATCTGATTATCACTCGCGGGGGAAATGGTGTCGCCCGGTAAACTCAGCGCCAGAATAGGTACGTTACATTTGCGACCGCTAAGAATCCCTTGTACTTTGAGTGACCAGGCCCTCATTCGCTTCGTTAAACTGTCGATGTCCACCGGTAACCGCCCGATGCGAGAAGCCAAGATATCAAGATACATTTTATCCATGCTGCGGATCTTTTCTTCATCGATAAACACCTGATGGATTGGAGCGCCTAACGCCACACAAGCTTTAATGTTATTTTGTTCGATAAAAGCCAATCTCACCATGGCATTACCACCAAAGCGAAAGCCGAGTAAGCCAACGCGGTAGTGATCGACCCAAGGCAAGGCGGCTAACTGCGATAAAACTGCTTGATGTAAGCAGCTGCTGTCTTCACTTAATGGCCATTGCTTACTGTGACCGATCGAAGGCATATCCAAGGTTAACATCGCCATATTTTTCGGTGCAAAGTGGTCGCGAAACAATGCCCACATATCCGTTTGTAACGTATCTAGGCCAGTAGCCACAATCACGGTTGGCAAAGGTTCATCACTGTGAGGCAGGTGCAAATAGCCTTGAATCTTTTTGTTTTTATATTGAAAGTCAACCGCTTTGATTTTGTAGCGAGAATGCTTTGCCGCCTCAAGATAACTCGCCGTCGCCAAAGCGTGAGATTGTATCGCCAAATTATCATTTTTCAGATGGGGATAACCGGCCAAACTGTAGTGCAACGAAGCGCGAAACAAAGCTTCAGCGGCCGCGTCGCCTGTCAGTTCATGCGCTTTTTGTTGATATTTCATCGCCAAGCGCGTCCATTCAAAGGTCCAGTTACCACTGCGATAACCCATCACAGTATCCAGCCAGTGATCATGGGTTCGCGAACCAGTCGAGGCAGCGATAGAGGCCATCAGTGCTTTGTACTCTAGCGGTTCGACACCTTGCCAAAACCACTGCGTAGGTCGCAACTGTCGGTACCAAGATTGGCTGTCCTGTCGCTGTGCTAAACGTGCTTCACTGCTTGGCATATAAGGAATTAACGAAGACGTTTCTCTTGCCTGTTTGTGGTTGGTGAATAGAGTCTCAGATAAATTATCACTCGGTGGCTTTCGCATAATGACCTCAAACGCAAAATTGTGGCTAGAGAATAACAAAAAATGCCCCTTATCAAAGGGGCATAAATCAAACAAAGTTAACGATTTTACTTACTTTTGTTTGCGATTGATCGGCTCGACATAAGACAAGGTCAAATCCCAAGGCTGTTCAATCCAAGTATCTTGTGGAATATCGACAATGTATTCATCAACAAGCTCAGCACCGGCAGGTTTTGCACACACAGTGATAAACTTGGCTTTTGGATACATTTTTCTCACTTGTCTTGCCGTATCACCACTATCGACTAAATCATCGACAATCAAAAACCCTTCGCCGTCGTGCTCAGGGGCTTTTAAAATACTCATGTCGCGCTGATGATCGTGATCATAGCTGGAAATACAGATTGTATCCACATAGCGAATACCGAGTTCACGAGCGAGGATCGCAGCAGGAACAAGACCACCGCGACTCACACCTAGGATTCCTTTCCACTGCTCTGCAGGCATTTGTTTTTCCGCTAATTCTCGGCAGTACGCTTGCATGTTGTCCCAAGTGATAATAAATTTTTTGCTCATTGTCATAACCCAATCTGTGAATATAGCAAAGCCTGACGATAGGTGATATCGACAGGCTTGTGAAGTGTTAAGCGAACTCTTAATTATTGAAGAGCGCCCCTAACAATGAAATAAACATAACTAATCAATAACTTAATCAAAAACTTCTACTTCTCTTTACTACCTAAATATTTATTCGCAGCAAATGCAATAACTGCAAAAATAATAATGTATTTTGGAGTAGAGTAAGTAAATGGCATGAGCTTAACGATGAAAATAATCGCCATTACCCATACGCTTAATGATACCTCTTTTGCTTTGCCGCTGAACAACTTAATGGCTGCGTAAGCGATAAAACCAAAAGAAATCCCTTCGGCAATCGAATAAGTCAGTGGCATGAGTAAGCAGGTTACCGCCACTGGTGCCGACTCGGTGATATCATTCCATTCGATGTTCGCCAATCCTGACATCATCAAAATCGCCACATAAAATAACGCACCCGATGTGGCATAAGCAGGGATCATACCGGCTAATGGTGAAAAGAATAGTGCGAAAAGAAATAAAACGCCAACCACAACCGCCGTCAAACCCGTACGGCCACCTTCCGCGACACCCGCGGTACTCTCAACGTAAGACGTGGTGTTCGACGTCCCCAGCAAAGCGCCGATAGACGTCGCAGTAGAGTCTGCTAACAGCGCGCGGTTTAAACGTGGGATTTTGCCGTCTTTGTCGATAAGGTTTGCTTTACTCGCCACACCAACTAAGGTACCTGCAGTATCAAACAAGTCGACAAATAAGAATGAGAACACAACCGAAATCATACCGATTTCAAACACGGCAGAAAAGTCTAGCTGCATAAACGTCGGCGCGATGCTTGGCGGCGCAGACATCACGCCATGCCATTGAACATCACCAAACAAAAGCCCGCACGCCGTTACCGCCAAAATGGCGATCATGACCGCGCCTTTGATCTTGCGATGAACTAAGGCCACCGTGATAAAGAAACCCAACGCCGCTAATAACGCTGAGACCGAGGTGATATCGCCAAGGGTCACAAGGGTGGCAGGGCTATCGACAACAATGCCACTGTTTTGCAGAGCAATGAAAGCGAGGAACAAGCCAATACCGGCCGAAATTCCGGTGCGCAGCGACATGGGAATCGAATTGATGATCCATTCGCGAACTTTAAATAAACTGAGCAGAATAAACAGGACGCCCGAGCAAAATACCGCCGCTAACGCCACCTGCCAAGAATACCCCATCCCTAACACTACAGCATAGGTAAAGAACGCATTAAGCCCCATACCCGGCGCTTGGGCGATTGGGTAATTGGCAACAAAACCCATGATAAAACAGCCAATCGCCGCCGCCAAACACGTCGCGACAAACACCGCGCCGCGATCCATACCGGTATCGGATAAAATTGCGGGGTTGACGAAAATAATATAAGCCATAGTCAAGAAAGTGGTGAGACCGGCGATCACCTCGGTACGTACAGTGGTTCCATTTTCACTGAGTTTAAAAAGCCTTTCGAGCATAGTTGAATCCTGTCAAAGATTAAGTAAAACGGTTGCGTAATCGATTGGCGCGAATTATAGAATTATCAAATTATAAATGCCAGAGACTTTCGACCAATTGGTAAAAAACCTCTTACAGGTACAAAACTCATTGAATAATAAAGGTCTGATAGAGACTAAAATCCATTTCAAAATGTCATCAAGGGTAAGGAAATACCGCTCAAAACACCGTGAATGCCAAAACGATGCAAGAAATATAACGGTTCACTCACTAGGACTAACTCCGTGTTCCCAGTCGAGTGACAGACAATGTTAAAGCGATAGACAAAAATAACAAGCGGGGACGACAAATTTGGTTTGCAGGTCGCAAAAAAAACGCCGCTAGCAAAGCGGCGTGAAAATCACTTGGAAATTCTAAATCATTGGGGCGAACTTTCGTTCAAGTACTTGTCCAGGTCACTGTCACTTGCAATAACCGAAACACGGGCGATAGGTAAAGTTTTGCGTATAGACATTCTTTGTTTGCTGCCAAAACATTACACTGGTTAAACCTGTCATTTTTCACCTCTGATCTAAATCGTTAAAAACAATTGATCCTCGGTTCCTTGGAGGC
>JBFGYW010000144.1:0-7469 GCA_041587235.1 Vibrio sp. | reverse complement strand
TCTTCGTTGATAAAGGCAACCTAGACCGTGCCGGTCAAGCGATGAATTCGCTCATTGCCTCAATGAAATGGGATGAGCAGCGCTTTGGACTTGAATACGATCTTGATATTTACATGATAGTGGCTGTCGATTTCTTCAATATGGGCGCCATGGAAAATAAAGGTTTGAACGTGTTTAATTCTAAATATGTTCTCGCCAATGAACAAACCGCCACGGATAAAGATTACCACGGTATTGAAGCGGTGATAGGTCATGAATACTTTCATAATTGGACCGGTAACCGCGTGACATGCCGAGATTGGTTTCAGCTGAGTTTGAAAGAGGGCTTAACGGTCTTTAGAGACCAAGAGTTTTCGTCCGACCTTGGCTCGCGAGCGGTCAATCGTATCAATAATGTCCGCATTATACGCGGCCCTCAATTTGCCGAAGACGCCAGCCCTATGTCTCATCCGATCCGTCCTGAAAAAGTGATCGAGATGAACAATTTTTATACTTTAACTGTCTATGAGAAAGGCAGTGAGGTGATCCGTATGTTACACACCTTATTGGGTGAAACGCGTTTTCAAAAAGGAATTCAAACCTATATTGAACGCCATGATGGTACTGCGGCTACCTGTGAAGATTTTATCTGTGCGATGGAGGACGCATCCGGTGTCGACCTAACCCAATTTCGCCGCTGGTACTCTCAATCAGGGACGCCGATATTGACGGTAAAAAGTGACTATTTGGCGGAACAACAGCAATGGCAGCTCGATGTATGGCAACACACGCCGCCGACCCAAGACCAAAGTGAAAAACAGCCTTTACACATCCCATTGGATATTGAGCTTTACGCACCAGACGGCAGTGTATTACCTCTGTCTATCGAAGGTAAGGCGGTTGACAATGTCTTAAATATTACCGAGGCCCACCAAACGTTCGTCTTTGATAATTTGGCGGTCAAACCCGTGGTGTCGTTATTAAGGGAGTTCTCTGCTCCAGTTAAATTAGAGTATGACTATGCTGATCACGAGCTGATTTTCTTAACGCGTTTTGCTCGTAATGACTTTGCCCGCTGGGATGCCAGTCAAATGTTAGTGGCTAAGTACTTGAAAAAAGCCATTGCAAGTCAGGAGTGTGTTGCTTCTCCCTTGCCAGAGCCGGCTATTGACGCTTTTAGAGGGGTGTTGACTAACGATGAGTTAGAGCCGGCCTTTATTGCTCAAGTATTGACTTTACCTTCTGAAAATGATACCGCAGGTTGGTATCAAGAGGTTGATGTTGAGGGAATTTGTCAGGCTGCTCAGGCGGTAAAAAAACAGCTTGCTAATGCGTTATACGATGAGCTGTTGGCAACTTATGAGAAGTTAAAACAAAACGACTATCAGATCACGGCACCGGCAATGGGGGCTCGGGCATTAAGAAATCAATGTCTTGCTCTACTGGCTATGACGGAAAAAGGCCAAACCTTGGTGGAGCCACATTACCACTGTGCCAATAATATGACCGATAGCATGGGCGCTCTTCACGCGGCGAATCAAGCGCAATTAACTTGCCGAGATACCCTGATGGATGTGTTTAGTCGGCAATGGCAAGGCGACGGTTTAGTGATGGATAAATGGCTACATTTACAAGGCACTAATCCCAGTGAACAGGTTGTGGCAGGTATCCGCTCAGCGATGACACATCCAGACTTTTCAATGAAAAACCCCAATCGCATTCGCAATCTTATCGGGGCCTTTGTAGGACAAAACTTTGCTCATTTTCATCACCAATCTGGGTCAGGTTACCGCTTAGCGGGGGAGATTATTAAAGTGCTCAATCAAACAAACCCCCAGTTAGCGTCGAGTTTGATTGATCCATTGCTGAAGTTCAAACGCTATGATGCTCATCGACAAACCTTGATGAAAGCAGAGCTAGAGCAGTTGGCTGCTCAACCTCTTGCTAAGGACTTGTATGAAAAAGTGTCTAATGCGCTAGCGCAATAAAACACAGGGGTCATAGGCAGATGGGCACCTTTTGCCTGTGACTTTTTTCGGTGTTAATTTATCCTCTAATGACTATGAATAATCGCTATTACTTTTTTTCTGTTCAGCTTACTTATCAAGAATTCTTACACTATTACCAAGGACACGCATCACAGGTTCAAGTAAGACTCAATACGGGGCAAAGCCTGCAACTTCCCGCGGCTCGTTTGCGCCCTTTTCTTAGTCACTCTGGGATACGCGGACAGTTTCGCTTAACCACGGATGCGCAAAACAAGTTTGTTCGTTTAGAGCGCTTGTAAATTTAAGAAACATATTACTCAAAAGTGGTAATTCAATCACACTATTGAGCTTTGATAGCATTTCAATCTCATTCTTTATTAACCTTTTATTAATCTAGCCTTTACAATGGTCGGGAAACTTAGACTTGTTCAACATTTACCTTGTTGAACAACAAGATGCATCTTCATTTCATATCATTGGAGTTAATTTATGACCGTGCGTGATCATGTAGTGCCGGTTGTGCTTGAAAAGGTTTATCAACTGATTCAAGACAAGCTAGAGACAGCGATGCAGGTAACTGTGAAAGATTTGGCCCAGCATCTATTTAGTAATGTATCCTACGACGATTTATACCAAAGAAAAGACTCCGACCTCTACGGAGCGATTTTAAGCCTCTGGCATCATATCAACCATTCCAATCCAGATAACACCTCTGTCCGAGTATTTAACCCCACCATTCGCCAACACGGTTGGCAATCGACCCACACGATTATTGAAATTGTCATGCCAGACAGCCCCTTCCAGGTGGATTCGATTAAAATGGCTCTGTCGCGCTTAGGGCTTTCCTCACATTTAATGCTTAATTCCCCGACTATGGTGGAGCGCGATAAAGACAATCGCATTATTAGTGTTAATCAAGCGAAAGGCACATTAACTTCGCTTTTTCACATTGAAATCGACCGCCTGAGTGACGAAGACAGCATGCAGGCGTTGAAAAGCGAGTTACTCGATATCCTAAGTGATACCTTGCTGGTGGTGAATGATTGGCAAGCTATGTCGAGTAAGTTGGCCCAGGTCGTTGAAGAGCTCGAGCAAAAACAAGCCGTTATTCCTATGGATGACAAGCGCTTTGACGAAACGATTGCGTTTTTGAAGTGGGCATTGCGTCATAATTTCACTTTTATGGGTTACAAAGAGTACGATTTGCAGCCCGTCGATGGCGATGTTCACTTAACCCCAACCGCAGAGCCTGGGTTAGGGTTATTTGCACGTCCGGAACACGTCCATACTGTCGCACTATCACAGCTTTCTGATTTGGCCAAGCAAGAAGCGCGCAAGCCTTATGCCTTGATAACTACCAAAGGCAATCGACCTTCTCGAATTCACCGGCCTGCTTATAATGATTACATCGGCATCAAAAAATTTAATTCGCAAGGGGAAGTGGTTGGCGAGCACCGCTTTACCGGTCTGTATACCTCTGCGGTGTACAATCAAACTGTTTCTAGCATTCCACTGATCCGCGACAAAGTCGAACGCACTTTAGCGGCGAGCGGTTATTTGCCTGGGTCTTATGCTTATAAAGCGATGCACAACATCTTGGAAAACTACCCAAGAGATGAATTATTGCAAGCTAGCGAAGACGAACTGCTCGAAGTTGGGATGGGTGTGGTACAAATGCAGGACCGAGACCTCTTGCGGTTATTTGTACGTAAAGACCCCTTTGGACGATTCTTTAGTTGTATGGTCTACGTGACCAAAGATCGCTATAACACCGAGTTGAGACGCCACACTCAACGGTTGTTTAAATCGTATTTTAAGTCCACTCAAGATGTTGAGTTTACAACGTATTTCTCAGAGAGCTCGCTGGCTCGTACCCATTATATTGTTCGTGTTGAAGACAATAACTTCGACATTGATATCAAAGAAATTGAGCACAACCTAATGGAAGTATCTTCAACTTGGGATGACAGGTTAACCTCGTCACTGATTTCTCATTACGGTGAAAGCCAAGGTTTGCCTTTGGCCAAGTCGTATGCCATGGCTTTTCCGCGTTCTTATAAAGAAGATATTTTGCCGAGCTCCGCAGTGGACGATATTCAACGCCTGGAAAACCTCGACGATGAGAACAAATTGGGGATGTTGTTTTACCGCCCACAAGAGTTGGGGTCTAACTCTCAAGCTGTGCGTTTAAAATTGTACCATCGCGATGAGCCGATCCACCTTTCCGATGTCATGCCTATGCTCGAAAATTTGGGCTTGCGAGTCATTGGTGAGTCGCCTTACGAAATCCATAAAGCCGATGGTCAAACATTCTGGATTTTGGACTTTTCCATGTTGCATAAAGGCAGTGCCAGTATTGACTTTGACCATGCTCAAGAACGCTTTCAACAAGCCTTTGCCGAAATTTGGAATGGCAAGCTCGAAAGTGATGGTTTCAATAAGTTGTTGCTCGGTGCCGCTATTTCTGGCCGAGACATCGCTATCTTACGTGCCTATGCGCGTTATATGCGTCAATTGGGTTTTCCATTCAGTCAGCAATACATCGAAGAAACTCTGAACCATTATCCCGATGTGGCAAGTAATCTTGTGGCCTTATTCCACCGCCGCTTTGAGCCAAAACACAAAGGCGCAACCAAAGGGCAACAGTTGCTGATCCAACAAATCAATCAGCAACTGGAAGCCGTCGATAGCCTTGATGACGATCGCATTATTCGCCGCTACATGGAAATGATAGAAGCGACGGTTCGCACCAACTATTTCCAAACCTTAACCAGTGGCGAGAGTAAACCAACCATTGCGTTTAAAATGACGCCGAGAGTATTGGCCGATATTCCTCAGCCGGTCCCAGAATTTGAGATATTTGTGTACTCGCCAGATATTGAAGGTGTGCATTTACGTGGCGGTAAGGTCGCGCGTGGTGGGTTGCGTTGGTCAGATCGTCAAGAAGATTTCCGCACAGAAATTCTAGGTCTTGTTAAAGCACAGCAAGTGAAAAACACGGTGATTGTTCCTGTGGGCGCGAAAGGCGGTTTTGTTTGTAAAAAGCAACCGAGCTTAACACAACGCGATGAAATCCTCGCAGAAGGCAAACGTTGTTACCAGTTATTTATCCGCTCTTTGTTAGATGTTACGGACAATATTGTCGAATCGGCTATTGTGGCTCCAAAACAAACCGTGCGCCACGATGACGATGATCCTTATTTGGTCGTTGCAGCTGATAAAGGGACGGCGACCTTTTCCGACTTGGCCAATGGCGTTGCAGAAGAGTTTGGTTTTTGGCTTGGTGATGCTTTTGCTTCCGGTGGCTCAAACGGTTATGACCACAAAGCGATGGGGATCACAGCGAAAGGTGGTTGGGAATCGGTTAAGCGCCATTTCCGAGAAATGGGGATTGACTGCCAAACCACGGACTTTACCGTCATTGGGGTTGGCGATATGGCGGGCGATGTCTTTGGTAATGGTATGTTGTTATCAAAACACATTCGTCTTCAAGCGGCCTTTAACCATCTGCATATCTTCATTGACCCGAACCCAGATGCCGCAAGCAGTTGGCAAGAGCGAAAACGCTTGTTTGAATTACCGCGCTCAAGTTGGGAAGATTACAATCATGACTTGATCTCCCAGGGAGGAGGCATTTTTTCACGTCGCGCGAAATCCATCGCACTGACCTCTGAAATGCAAAAGATGCTCAATACCAAACGTCAGAAAATGTCGCCCAATGAGTTGATCCAAAAGATCTTAACAATGCAGGCAGATCTTCTCTGGAATGGAGGGATCGGTACCTATGTGAAGTCGTCAAAAGAAAGCCATGCCGATGTCGGTGACCGTGCTAATGACGTATTGCGTGTTGATGGTAAAGACTTGAAGGTCAAAGTTGTGGGTGAAGGCGGTAACCTCGGTCTGACTCAACTTGGTCGGGTGGAGTTTGCCCTCAACGGTGGCCGTGTGAATACCGACTTTGTCGATAACGTCGGTGGTGTAGATTGCTCTGATAACGAAGTCAACATCAAAATATTACTCAATACCTTAGTTTCTGAAGGCGAGCTGACGGTTAAAAAGCGCAACCAGATCTTGGAATCGATGGAAGATGAAGTGGGCGAGATTGTTTTAGAAGATGCCTACCAGCAGTCGGAGTCGATTTCGGTAACAGAACAGTTAGGCACATCAACCGTTAAAGAGCAAATTCGTTTCATACACAACCTAGAAAAGCAAAACTTTCTCGACCGTGCCTTGGAAAACCTGCCAGATGATGACGCGTTATTAGAAAGAGAAAAGCTGGGAATGGGGCTTACTCGTCCTGAGTTATCTGTGCTGGTGGCATACAGCAAAATGTTGCTCAAGCAGCAACTGTGCTGTGATGACATTGCCAGTGATGCCCACTACCAGTCGTTGTTGAACGATTACTTCCCTGAACTGTTGCAGCAAGCCTATCCAACTGCCATTCAATCTCACCCATTGAAAAATGAGATCATTGCTACCATATTGGCCAATCAAATTGTCAACATTATGGGCTTTACTTTTGTTGCTCGTTTACATGAAGAAACCGGGGCGAGTATTGTCGATATTGCTAAAGCGTACTCGGCTGCCTTAAGTATCTTTGGTTTTGATGACATTTTAACGTCGATAAGGGCGCTGGATAACAAGGCTACAACCCAAGCGCAATATCAAGTCTTTTACCAATCTCGTCGTAGCTTGCGACGTTTGACGCGTTGGTTGTTAAGAAACCGCAATGAACAGGCAACCGTGCAGCAAACGGTTGATGTTTATAAAGCCGATGTGACTTTAATGGTCAGCAGCTTAGATGACGTTATCGCTGCAGACGAGGTGACTGAGCACAATAACTATGCCCATCAATGGATTGAACAAGGGATAGAGCCGACGTTAGCGCATCGAGTGTCTCGCTTGTCTTCTTTACAATCGGCCTTAGATGTCTCTGAGATCGCTAAGCAGTCGAATGTTGATGTTGAACAAACGGCTAAATTGTATTTCCACTTAGGGCATGAGCTATCTTTGCATTGGTTCCTCAATCAAATTAATCGCCAACCGGTGGAAAACTATTGGCAAGCCTTGGCTCGCTCTGCGTTTAGAGAAGACCTAGATTGGCAACAGCGTTTATTGACCACTCAAGTGTTACAGTGTCACGAAGAGGGCGATGTTATCGCAGACTTTGAACGTTGGGTTGAGAGCAACCAGACCTCGATTGAGCGATGGAACAATATTTTGAATGAATTCAAAGTGGGCAGTACTCATGAGTTTGCTAAGTTCTCAGTAGCATTGCGTGAATTAGCACTTTTAAATTTAAATTGTACGAGAAATACGTAATAATAACGCCCCGTTTATCGGGGCATTTTTTTCGGAGGCACAATGCTTTACCGTTTGGCCAGAACTGGCTTATTTCAACTTGATGCTGAGAAGGCACACGAGCTCACCATCAATAATCTTAAATGGATCAATGGCACGCCAATTGATCTTGTCTATCGTCAGCAACTACCGCAAAGAAGT
>JBFGYW010000143.1:0-7585 GCA_041587235.1 Vibrio sp. | reverse complement strand
TCCCTCACCATCAGCTCTTTGGCTACTTTTACCTCGGCGCTCTGATTGTCGCCACCGTGGCCTTCTTGCTGCTAGGCGACAGCAGCCGCTTGCCGACCACCAGCACCCAGTGGGGCATTTTAATTTACTTGGGTATTTTTGCTTCTGGCTTAGGTTATTTTGCTTGGAACAAAGGCGCTTGTTTGGTCAATGCCGGCGCGTTGGCCGTGATGAACAACGCCCTTGTACCAGCCGGGTTAATCGTTAACTTACTGATCTGGAATCGCGAAGCCGACCTCTTGCGCCTTGCGATTGGAGGGGCAATTATCGTCTTCTCCTTGTGGTTTAATCAAACCTGGGTCAAAAAACGCGTCGCGCTAACAGCACACTAAAACCAATAAAAGAATCCCTCAATACCCACACCGTACTGAGGGATTCACACTGAATAACCTGAGATTGTCTTAATGGGTATCAATGCAATGACGTTCGCGACTCTGGAGGCAGCAACCAGAGCTTTTGTTCTTCAGGAAGGTGAGCCATTTGCTTCAGTAGTTTTTGTTTTCGACGTTGCAGTTTATATTGCGCTTTGACCAGTTTACTGACCTTCTTCAACTGTTTTTTCTGTAATTTCAACTGCTTCTTGGCTTTTTTCATTTCCTTCTTGCCCAAGTTAGGCAAAGGCGCGCTTTGATGGACCGCCACAGGCATGTCCGTTTTCGCGTCACTTTTCTCACCCAATATTGCAGGGTAAGCCAACTGCTCGGCCACTTGAGCAGACTCTGATAAAGCCAAAAACACCGATGGGTCTTGCGGCTCTTGACTGTGAGTAACCTGATTGAGCGCTTTGGGTTTACACAAGTTTTTGGCATCCGACGACACACGTGCACACCCTCGACACATGTATTGCGGCGCACTGACCAAGGCTTCCACTTGCGACGCACGAGCTTGAATATCACGGCGATTCATTTTACAAAAACGTTGACTCACGGCAAACCCAATTACGAATAAGAATGATTATTATATAGATATACCTATCATTATCCTCGCTTGCAAGTGATTTGTGCCTTTGCTGTGAGTCGGTCTTCGCTCTTTTGTGTGCTTAATGCCGCTGATTAACTCATCGCGGCTTTGACATAGACATCAAAGCGATTTTTCTTGGTTTCGATTTTCATGCTCGGCACTTGTGAAGCAAGAAATGGCGCATAATCTGGGCGTTTAACCACTAAGCGTTTGACCGCCAATTGAAAGGCAGGTGCCCACAAACCGTCTGCATCATCATCACTGCCAACTAAGGTTTGAAAGACGCGCATTTCCTTTTTTACCAATGCCGATTTCTTTTTTTCTGGATGCGGGTACATGGGATCGAGATACACCACATCCGGGGGCGTAAAGTCGCCATTATTGGCAAAGTCCAATAACGCCTGATGGCTCGAGCCGTGTAACAATTGCACTCGCTCTTGCATCCAAGCGCCTATTTCTGGGTCGCGATAGGCGCGTTGTAAACCATCATCAAGTAAAGCGGCGACGACAGGGTGTCGCTCGACCATTTGCACCTGACAGCCCAAAGACGCGAAAACAAAGGCATCGCGCCCAAGCCCGGCGGTTGCATCTAACACCTTGGGCGTCACCCCTTTATTGAGACCGACGGCCTTGGCGATCGCTTGGCCTTTACCGCCACCAAACTTGCGCCGGTGGGCAACGGCGCCATGAACAAAATCGACAAAGACGGCGCCGAGTTTCGGCTCATCGAGCTTTCGAAGTTCGAGATGTTCGGCGGTAAAGACCAACGCAAATTCACTGCTCGAATCATGAGTCAGCTGCCAGCGGTTGGCCAAGTGCCTCAGTTTCGCTTCTTGTTCTGGGTTGTCACAAATTAATTGAATACGCACAAAGACTCCACACTGTCGCTGTTCTCAGTTAATGGGCAAAGTGTACTGGCAAAACCTGCGGAAGTCATACCAAAAGCGGTGCCTCTAACACATGTCCGCGTCAAAAAGCCCCTACCCCATAAAAAGCGCCACAGACATCGTCGACGCTGTGGCCAGTACTTACACCACGGCATCTGACTTGACCATCGCGACTTGTCGTCTAAATATCGAGACAATATCCATTGTTTAGGGCGCTTTTTGGTTTTAAACTTGGGCTTACTTTCACAATCGCGAGTTTTATTGAGACTCAACGGTAGCCACTCACTGAGAAGATAAGCGCCATGCCTAATACTGATGTTCGATTAGATGATCTCGATCGCGCCATCTTGACCATTTTGATTGATGACGCCCGCACGCCTTATGCTGAAATGGCCAAAAAGTTTAATGTGAGCCCCGCGACCATCCACGTCCGCATTGAAAAAATGAAAGGAGCGGGGATCATCGAAAAAACCAAAGTGATCATCAACACCAAAAAACTCGGTTACGACGTGTGTTGCTTCATTGGCATCAATTTAAACGCGGCGCGCGATTATCACTCCGCACTAGAGAAACTCAACGCGCTTGATGAAGTGGTCGAAGCTTACTACACCACTGGGGCGTACAATATTTTTGTCAAACTCATGTGCCGTTCTATCGAAGAGCTGCAATATGTGTTGATTGATAAGTTGCAAGCGATTGACGAAGTGCAATCGACCGAGACGCTGATTTCTTTGCAAAACCCCATAAACCGCACGGTCAACCCCTAACGTTTGGCTTGATTGGCTCGTCCGTTGATTCAGCCTGTCACACCGGCACTGTTTTACCAGCAAGCATAAAAAAAGCAGCCCTAAGCTGCTTTTTTCCATTCCATCGACTCAATTACGCAGCAATACCGCTGTGACGCAACAGAGCATCGATTTGTGGCTCGCGGCCGCGGAAGCGTTTAAACAACACCATAGGATCTTCACTGCCGCCTTTTTCGAGAATATTTTCTAAAAAGCTTTGCCCTGCTTCTTGATTGAAAATCCCCTGCTCTTCAAACAACGAGTAAGCGTCTGAAGAAAGCACTTCAGCCCACAAGTAGCTGTAGTAACCTGCGCTGTAACCGCCGGCAAAAATATGGCTAAAGCCGTGTGAGAATCGGCTCCACTCAAGCGCGGGGAAGAGAGCCACTTTTTCTTTTACTTGCGCCAAGGTTTCTAACACCTGAGCACCCACATCTGGGTCGTAATTAGTGTGCAAGGTAAAATCAAACAACCCAAACTCTAACTGGCGCAAAATAAACATCGCCGATTGGAAGTTCTTCGCTGCCAGCATTTTATCCAACATGGCTTTTGGCAGCGGCTCACCGGTTTCGTAGTGGCCCGAGATGAACGCCAAAGCCTCTTCTTCCCAACACCAGTTTTCTAAAAATTGGCTTGGCAACTCCACTGCATCCCATGGTACACCACTGATACCGGCAACGGCACCGCTGTTGACTTGAGTCAGCATATGATGGATACCATGGCCCGTTTCATGGAACAGCGTCACCACTTCATCGTGGGTAAACAGAGCCGGCTTATCGCCAACCGGTTTGTTGAAGTTACACGTCAAGTACGCCACTGGGGTTTGCAACTCGCCACTTTGTGTGAGGCGGCGACCGCGACAATCATCCATCCAAGCACCACCGCGCTTGTGTTCACGGGCGTACAAATCAAGATAAAAGCTACCGCGCAACTCACCTTTGCTGTCAAAGATATCGAAAAAACGCACCGATTCATGCCATGTGTCGACGCCCGTTCGCTCTTTCACTTCCATACCAAACACGCGTTTTAGGACTTCAAACAAGCCATTGACCACGGTTTTCTCTGGGAAATAAGGACGCAGAGCTTCATCCGAAATATCAAAAAGGTGCTGCTTTTGTTTTTCGCTGTAATAGCCGACATCCCAAGGGTTGAGGTCATCAACACCAAAGTGTTCTTTGGCAAATGCTTTGAGCTCGGCAACTTCTTTTTCGCCTTGCGGTTTGGCTTTTTTGGCCAAGTCGTTCAAAAAGCCCAGTACTTGATCTGGCGTCTCCGCCATTTTGGTCGCCAACGATTTTTCACTGTAGCTGTTAAAACCAAGCATACGAGCAATTTCGTGACGCAATTTCAACTGCTCGTTAATGATTTCCGTATTGTCCCATTTGCCAGCATTAGGACCGCGATCCGAGGCTCGGGTCACATAGGCTTCGTACACTTCTTTACGCAGGGCTTGATTATCGCAATAGGTCATCACCGGCAGGTAAGAGGGAATGTCCAGCGTAATGAGGTAACCGTCGAGCTCTTTGGCTTGAGCCGCTGCAGCCGCGGAATCCAAGGCCGATTCTGGCATTCCTGCAAGCTCAGCCACATCAGTAATGTGCTTGCTCCAGCCCATGGTCGCATCGAGGACGTTGTTGGAGAACTGCGAACCCAGCTCCGACATGCGTTTGCTGATCTGACCGTAGCGAGTTTGCTCTTCTTTGCCAAGCCCAATACCAGACAATTCAAAATCGCGTAGCGCATTGGTGATGGTTTTTTGCTGCTCTTGAGACAGCTGAGCAAAGCTTTCATCGGCTTTAATCGCTTTATAAGCTTGATAAAGACCTTTGTGCTGGCCAACCCAAGTACCGTATTCAGATAAGAGTGGCAGGCAACTTTCGTAAGCTTCGCGCAAGGCTTCACTGTTAACCACCGAGTTCATGTGGCTGACGGGAGACCAAATGCGGCTCAGACGATCATCCACCTCATCAATGGGTTCAACAATCGATGACCAGCTTGGCGCGGTCGTTTCCGCCAGAACGCGATCAATCGTCGCGCGGCAATCGGCAATCGCCTGCTCAACCGCGGGCTTAACGTGCTCAGGTTGAATTTGAGAAAACGGCGGTAAATCAGTAAACGAGAGTAGAGGATTCGACATGTTGAATTCCTTTATTGGCTGAGAAGTAATCCGCTTGCGTGAGCCTAAAAAGCTTGGCAACCAGCACAACACATTTAGTGGGTATACCTATTTAATAAGGGTAAAGCCTCTCATTTTCAATAGCCACGAGCAAAAGTGAGACAAAAACCTGGCTTATATCCGCCAGTTTTGCCAGCTGAATCCCACTCGTTTTCGTTATATAATGGCTCAACTTCGCCTGCAACTACAGAGAGAACGCGCTTGTTAAGTTACCGTCACAGCTTTCACGCTGGCAACCACGCCGATGTGATTAAACACATAGTTCAAAGCCTTATCCTTGATGCGCTTAAACAAAAAGACAAGCCCTTTGTCTATCACGACACCCACTCTGGCGTCGGTCGTTACGATCTCACTCATGAATGGTCAGAAAAAACGGGCGAATACAAACAGGGCATTGCCCGCTTGTGGCAACACAGTGATACATTGGAACACATCGAGAGCTACCTTGGTGCGGTTGCCAGTCTCAATCAAAATGACGCGCTGCGCTTTTATCCGGGCTCACCGAAAGTGGCCCACGCACAAATTCGCCGTCAAGATCGCATGGTACTCACCGAGCTACACCCAAGCGATTATCCTTTGCTGTGCCAAGAGTTTGTCGGTCAACAAAATGTGGCCATCTTTAAAGAAGACGGTTTTCAGCGCCTCAAAGCCAGTTTGCCGCCAAAAGAGCGACGCGGCCTGGTCTTGATTGATCCGCCTTACGAACTGGCCAAAGAATACCGCGATGTGGTGAAGGCCATTGCACAAGCTCACAAACGCTGGGCGACTGGCATATACGCCATTTGGTACCCGGTGGTCAATCGTCACGATATCGACGACATGCTCGAAGGACTTGAAAACCTGGGTATTCGCAAGATATTGCAAATCGAACTTGGCGTCTCTCCAGACACCAGCGAGCGAGGCATGACCGCATCAGGCATGATCGTCATCAACCCGCCGTGGAAACTCGAAAGCCAGATGCAAAGCCTGCTTCCGGCGCTGCAAAACGTCATTGCGCCGGCCACAGGCCATCATACTGTTCGCTGGGTCGTGCCAGAATAAATAAACCCAACCGATCAAAGCAAACTGGTATCGGTGACTTGAATTTTGCTCATCGAGTCACAATACTGGTTGTAATCAGCGCCTATTGCGTTGGATCTATTTTAAACAATCATGGAGTACCTAATGGCAACACATTTTGATTATCTCTGTATCGGTGGCGGCAGTGGCGGCATTGCCTCGGCCAATCGCGCAGCCATGTACGGAGCCAAAGTTGGCCTCATCGAAGCAAAAGACCTCGGTGGTACATGCGTTAACGTCGGCTGTGTGCCGAAGAAAGTCATGTGGCATGGCGCTCAAGTTGCTGAAGCCATTAATTTGTATTCCGAAGACTATGGTTTTGATGTCGACCTTAAAGGTTTTAACTGGAGTAAACTGGTTGAAAACCGTCAAGCCTACATCGGTCGTATTCACCAGTCTTACGATCGCGTCTTGGGCAACAACAAGGTTGAAGTCATCAAAGGTTTTGCCAAGTTTGTTGACGCGAAAACCGTCGACGTCAATGGCGAGCTTTACACCGCCGATCACATTTTAATTGCCGTTGGCGGTCGCCCAACCATTCCTCAGATCCCTGGTGCTGAGTACGGTATTGATTCAAATGGCTTTTTTGAGCTCAATGAACGCCCAGACCGCGTTGCCGTGATTGGCGCAGGTTACATCGCGGTTGAAATTGCTGGCGTATTACACGCTTTAGGCAGCGAAACCCATTTGTTTGTGCGTAAAGAGTCACCATTGCGCAGCTTTGATCCTATGGTTATCGAAACACTGACCGAAGTAATGGCAGCCGAAGGGCCAAGCTTGCACACCCATTCGGTGCCAAAAGAAGTGACCAAAGAAGCCGATGGTTCGCTAACACTGCATCTAGAAAATGGCCAAACGCACAATGTCGACACCTTAATTTGGGCCATTGGTCGTCACCCCGCCACCGATGCGATTAACTTGGCGGCGACCGGGGTTGAAACCAATGACAAAGGCTACATTAAAGTGGATGAGTACCAAGCGACGAATGTCCCTGGTATTTATTGTGTCGGCGATATTATGGAAGGCGGTATTGAGCTGACGCCCGTTGCCGTTAAGGCGGGTCGTCAGTTATCTGAGCGCTTGTTCAATAATAAAGTTAACGCCAAGATGGATTACGATCTGGTTCCGACGGTGGTGTTCAGTCACCCGCCAATTGGCACCATTGGTTTAACCGAACCCGAAGCCAAAGCGCAATATGGCGATGAGCAAGTGAAGGTCTACACCTCGAGCTTTGCCGCCATGTACACCGCAGTGACCAAGCACCGTCAACCTTGTCGTATGAAGCTGGTCTGTGTTGGCGAGGAAGAAAAAGTGGTTGGCCTACACGGTATTGGGTTTACCGTTGATGAGATGATTCAAGGGTTTGCCGTTGCCATGAAGATGGGCGCCACCAAGGCAGATTTTGACGCCGTGGTCGCCATTCACCCCACCGGCTCTGAAGAGTTTGTGACCATGCGTTAATCGCTATCACAGAGTAACGCGCTGACAGTTGCGCTTTACTCGACCCAAACGGCCGTGGCTGAGTCCTGATTGATCAGGATGTCATCCACGGCCGTTTTTTATGGCAGCAGCACTTGATGACCTCACTTGGCTCATGACATCACTCGGCCAAAAAACCCAAATACTCTCATCACATTCACTACCGAAAATGGCACAACTGGCGCCAAAATACCGCTATA
>JBFGYW010000142.1:0-7603 GCA_041587235.1 Vibrio sp. | reverse complement strand
TTAAAAGACATAGCAGGCCATGGGTGTGAACTTTTAGTTCATACCATGTTAACTAAATATCGATTTACTCGCAATACAATAACCTTATGATGGAAGATATTTATTTTGAAGTCGAAAGGTTTTACATGGCGACAGTCAAAGAAATCCAGCACGATTGGATCACCCTAGAAGACGGTACCCGCTTGGCGTATCGCGCTTGGCTCCCAACGGATGCGCAGATCCAACCTGTGCCAGCAATTTTAGAGTTTTTACCGTACCGGAAAAGCGATGGCACCGTCATTCGCGACGAAATCACCATGGTTGAGACCGCCGAACAAGGTTACGCCTGTATTCGAGTGGATTTGCGTGGTACTGGCGAGTCTGAGGGTTTTTTTGATGATGAATACTCGCCGCAAGAGCTCAAAGACGGCTGTGAAGTGATTGAGTATTTAGCTAAACAGCCGTGGTGTAATGGCAACGTGGGTATGATGGGGATTTCTTGGGGCGGTTTTAATTCATTGCAAATCGCCGCGCTAAACCCACCGTCGCTAAAGGCTATTATTACGATTTGCTCAACTGACGATCGTTACCGCGATGATATTCACTATCTTGGCGGTTGTATGCTCAATGACAATATGGACTGGGCGGCCTTTTTCTGGGCTTATGCTCAAGCCCGTTGTCCCGATCCTAAATTCGTCGGTGAAGATTGGCAGCAAACTTGGTTGTCTCGCTTAGAGACTATGCCTAACTTGAGCGATATTTGGCTCTCTGAACAAACGCGCAGTGAGTACTGGCAGCACGGCTCGGTGTGTGAAGACTTTAGTCAAATCCAGATCCCGGTGTACACCATTGGCGGCTGGGCTGATACCTATCGCAATACGGTTTTTTCCTTGTTATCCAATTTATCAGGTCCGAAAAAAGGGCTAATTGGCCCGTGGGCACACAAATACCCCAATATCGCTTATCCCAACCCGCAAATGGACTTTGTCAAAGAGTCGGTCCGTTGGTGGGACAAATGGTTAAAAGATATCGACAATGGCATTGATCAAGAGCCTGAGTTGCACTACTACCTGCAAGACAGTGTGAAGCCTCAAGGGGACTATGAGTATCGCCCCGGTCGCTGGGTCAGTGAACCTTGCTGGCCATCGCCCAATACCGTGAATGAGACGTTTTATTTTCATCAGCATGGCTTGGCATCTAGCCCGTCGCACTCCGAACCCTTATCCATTCAGTCTCCCCATACCGTTGGTCTTGATGGCGGGCGACTGTGTGCTGGGATCCGGATGGACATGGAACACCCCGTCGATCAGCGTATTGACGATGCGGGATCCTTGGTGTTTGACAGCGAAACCTTGACTCAAGACCTCAATATTGCGGGGCAAATTCAAGCCAAACTTCGCTTAGCCAGCGACCGAGAAAACGGTCAGATTTGCGTGCGTATTTCTGATGTTCATCCCACCGGTGAGGTTACGCGCGTCACCCATGGTGTGCTGAATTTATCCCATCGCAACAGTCATGAAAAACCCGAGTTGATGAACGTTGGACAAGAGTACGACATCGATGTTGATCTCTACCACATGGCGTATGTGATCCCCAAAGGCCATAAATTGCGTATCGCGATTTCAACCGCCTATTGGCCGTTGGTTTGGCCAAGTGCTGAGTCCACCCGTCTCACGGTGTTCCCGCAAGCATGTGAGTTGATTGTACCAACTAATCCAACGCCGCAAGAAAGCGAACTTGTTCCAGATTACGCTAAACCGCTTGAGGCTAATGGTGAGCAACGCAGACAGGGCGATTGCCAACGCGTGGTTCATCGCGACTATAAAACCGGCATGACGCATTTAGAAACAAACGATGATTTTGGTTGTTGGTATTTTAACTCGGCTGATACCGAGGTTGATTTTAAAGTCAATCAAACCCTTTCGATACATCCAGATAACCCACTCAGTGCGAAGAATCAATTAGCCTTGTCGGTGGCGATGGGCAGAGAGGGTTGGCGTACGGGTCTTGAGGGCGTTTACACCATGACTTGTGATGAAACGTATTTTTACGTCAAGGTGCAATGGAAAGCAACTTGTGATGGGCAGGTGGTGTTTGAGAAGCAATTCGACAACGCTATTTTGCGTCAATACATGTAGTGACAATAGGAAAAACACATGTTAAATCAATTAAAAACTATTAGGCCACTGGTATTTTTGCCGACGTTTAGTATTTTAGTCGCGGCATTGATTTTCAGTTTGGTCGATCTAGAAGCATTTACCCAATATACTAGTGCGCTCAATAGTAGCGTGCTGACCCATTTTTCATGGTTGTTCAGTTTTGGTAGTTTCTATCTTTTGGTCTTGGTGATCATCACCTATTTTTCTCAATTAGGCCAAGTTCGGATCGGCGGAGACAATGCGCAGCCAAAAATCTCGAAGCCGCGCTGGTTTATGATCGTGTTGTGTACCACGTTAGCGGTGGGGGTGTTGTTTTGGACCACTGCTGAACCGATTTATCACCTGCATGCGCCACCACAAAGCTTTGGTATTGAGCCTGGTAGTGCCAATGCAAAATTATTTGCTTTCTCGGCGATGTTTTTACACTGGGGGCCAACGCCTTATGCCATCTATTGCGTTCCTGCCTTGATCTTTGCCTTGGCTTTTCACAATCTAAAACTGCCGTTTTCGATTTCGAGTATGTTAAAGCCGGTGTTTGGTCGTTACATGAACAATACGGTTGCCAGTATTGTCGATGCGCTCGCTCTGTATTCGTTAGTTGTGGGCATGGCGTCGTCGTTGGGGACCGGTGCCCTGACCTTACTCGGTGGGGTGAATAACTATGTTGAGGTCGACAGAACGCCACTCACCTTAGGCATCGTTATTTTAGCCATTGTCGTGACCTTTTTGTTTTCGGCGTGCAGTGGTTTGTCGAAAGGCATTGCTAAGTTGTCGAAAATTAACTTTTGGATGCTGATCGCCCTGTTTGTCTTTGTACTGATCGCTGGCCCGACAGTGTACATGCTCGCCATTGGCGTTGAGGGTTTTGGGGCTTATCTCGATAACTTTTTCCGCTTAAGCTTGTTTACCGGCCAAGCCGCGGCTGACCCTTGGCCACAATGGTGGAGTGTCTTTTATTGGGCAGTTTGGTTTGCATGGGCACCGATTACGGCAATGTTCCTTGGTAAAATTGCCCGGGGTTACACCGTGAAAGAGTTTATCCAGGTCAGTGTCATTTATCCGAGTAGCTTTATTTTACTGTGGGTCTCTGTATTCTCTGGCATTGCGATTTATCTCGATTCTGAGTCGAGCGGCGCACTGTATAAGGTCTTGAATGAACAGGGCGTTGAGCAATTGCTCTATTATATCATGGATCAACTGCCACTTAGTGCGGTGACGTCATTCTTCTTAGTTCTGGTTGCCTTCATTTCTTATGTCACCGCGGCAGACTCTAGCACCGATGCGATTGGCGATCTGTGTACCAAAGACTTTAATGCCGATGCCGATGAAAAAGCCTCGTTGCCGATTAAATTGATTTGGGGTATTTTGATTGGTTTTGTCGCTTGGGTGATGGTCAGTACCGTCGGGATTGACGGTGTGAAACAATTGTCTAACCTTGGTGGATTGCCAGCTACTATCATCATTCTCGCTTGCAGTGCGACATTGATTTTGTGGATTAAAAACCCCTCGTTGCTGAGCCCTAAACAAGAATAAAGGCGTCTTGAAGCAGATTGCTCAATACACCACAAAGCCCGCTGATGTTTGATTAGCGGGCTTTTTTTTATATTGATACCTAGATCAAGGTCTTTGTCGATAACTCTGCGCTTGCTCGCTTTTTGGTTTAGAAACAGCCGGTAAGATGGAGTGACAACTCAAGATGTGTCAGAGAAGGAGTTCAAACAGCAATGAACCAAATCACCCCCGAAACCCAAGTACTGATACGCCAATTTGAAGCCATTGTTGGCACCGACAATGTGCTAAGCGGTGCGCAACCGACCCAATATTATCGCCGCGGTTTTCGCTCCGGTCAGGGCTCGGCGCTGGCGGTGGTTTTTCCGACCACATTGCTGGCGCAGTGGCAGGTGATCCAAGCCTGTGTGAAAGCCAATTGCATCATCATTATGCAGGCGGCGAAAACCGGTTTAACGGAAGGCTCTGCTCCGAGTGGTAATGAGTATGACCGCGAGGTGGTGATCATCAATGTGATGAAAATGCCACAAATTTACTTGATTGATGATGGCAAGCAAGCGATTTGTTTACCCGGTGCGACGCTTCACAGCTTAGAAAAGGAGTTAAAAGCCATCGGGCGAGCCCCGCATTCGGTGATTGGCTCATCCACTTTGGGCGCGACCGTGGTGGGGGGGATTGCCAATAACTCAGGTGGTGCCTTGGTCAAGCGCGGCCCCGCCTATACCGAACTTGCCTTGTTTGCTCAGCTTGATAAGCACGGAGAATTGCACTTAGTCAATCACCTCGGTATTGATGGGCTCGGTGACTCACCTGAGGCGATTTTGACTAAAGTACAGCATGGAGAATTTCCATCGCAAGGGATTCGACACGACCAAGGCATGGCATCGGATCGAGAATATCAGCAACGCGTGCGCGATGTGAGCAGTGACGTGCCATCGCGCTTTAATGCCGATGAACGCCGCTTGTTTGAAGCCAGTGGATGCGCTGGGAAACTCGGTGTGTTTGCCGTGCGCGTTGATACGTACCCCATCGCACAGAAAGAGCAAGTGTTTTACCTCGGTTGCCAAGATGCAGAGGCATTAACACAACTGAGAAAGCACGTTTTAACCCACTTTAACCACTTGCCAGAAATGGGCGAGTATTTACATCGCGATATTTTTAATTTGGCGGAAAAATACGGCAAAGACACCTTTTTATCGATTGATAAACTCGGTACCGAGCGACTGCCTAAGCTGTTTGCACTTAAGGCTAAGGTGGAATCTGTACTTGAGCGAGTGCCCTTTTTACCCAAACAGATCCCAGATAAGGCCTTGTATTACATCAGTCAATGTTTTGCGCAGCATTTGCCGGCGCGCATGCTGGCGTATCGCGATCAGTACGAACATCACTTGATCTTAAAAATGAGTGATGAAGGCATTGAAGAGGCGCGTCATTATTTGCAGCAACACTGGCAAACGCGCCCGGGATGCGCGTATTTCGAATGCAATGGCGAGGAAAGTAAAAAAGCCTACCTACACCGCTTTGCTGCCGCAGGGGCCGCCATTCGTTATGAAACGATCCACCGCAGCGAAGTGGAAGATATTGTCGCGCTAGACATTGCTTTGCGGCGCAACGACGATCAATGGGTCGAAACTCTCCCTCCAGAGGTCCAAGAAAACCTGGTGGCTTCCTTGTACTACGGACACTTCTTTTGTTACGTCTTTCATC
Source organism: Vibrio sp. (assembly GCA_041587235.1). Classification (GTDB taxonomy): domain Bacteria; phylum Pseudomonadota; class Gammaproteobacteria; order Enterobacterales; family Vibrionaceae; genus Vibrio. The sequence continues at coordinate 2,249 of JBFGYW010000142.1, read as the reverse complement.
AAGACTATATTTTTAAAAAAGGCACCGATACCAAGGCGATGAAAAAGCGCATGTTAGAGCACTTAACGATGCGCGGCGCAAAATACCCTGCCGAGCACAATGTCGGTCATCTGTATGAAGCGGAAAACACGTTGCAAGCGTTTTATCATCAACTTGACCCAACCAATACTTTTAATCCTGGCATTGGCAAAATGGATAAATATAAGCGCAATTGCCATTGTTGTTAACCAAATAGACTGGTCGGTAAGCTTGTGTTTTTGGAAGCGAAAACACGGATAAGATGTGAAGCAATTCAAAAAATGAGCCATTGCTATCGATTTGCTCAACGGGGTTTCTGTTAGGGGAAGCAGACTGAACTACCTTTAAGCTATAAAACCTTATGAGGAGTGAATATGAAAGGCATTATCTTTCGTGAGTTTCTTGAGTTAGTCGAAGACAAATTTGGTTTGTTGGCCGTGGAAACCATGTTGGACGAAGTGGGGTCGAGTGGCGCTTATACGACAGTGGGTTCTTACGATCACAAGGAGTTGGTGAATCTCATTGTGTCTTTGAGCAAGATCACCGGTGTTGACATTGCTCAGTTACAACAGGTGTTTGGCGAAACGGTGTTCATTAGCTTGTACAACACCATTCCCGAAGGGGCCCAAATCAAAGACTGCCAAACCAGTTTTCAATTTATTCGCCACGTAGAAGACTATATTCACGTCGAAGTAAAAAAGCTCTATGCCGATGCAAAGCCGCCATCTTTTTCGTTCATCAGTGAGCAAGAAAGTGAAATGGTGTTCGATTATTACAGCGCCCGCTGTATGGCCGATGTGTGCCTGGGGCTGGTGAAAGGTTGCGCGCACCATTTTGGTGAGCAACTCGCGATAGAAAAACACCCCATGGACACAACGGGACAAACGGTGCGCTTTACATTAACGAGGATGCCACTCAATGGATGAAAGGGCGCTTTTGCAAAGAAAACTACAAAGAGAGCGACTGGCGAGAGAGCAAGCCGAAAAGCTTTTAGAGTGTAAAAGCTTAGAGCTTTACGAGCTCAACCAGCAGTTGACGCTGGCAATGCGCCATTTAGAACATCGCTCAGCGGCACAAATGCGCCAATTGGCCTTTGAAGAAGCGATTAATGAGATCTTGATTGAATTTGGCCAGTCTTTTTTGTCTCAGCGTTTGAGTGATCCGCTCCTGAGTCATTTTATTGCCCGCCTTAAAGAAGTGCCTTTGGTGAAAGACGCCTATTTAACACTCCACCAGCCGCAATTTATTGAACTTAGAGACCATAGTTTTGGCAATGCTGCGTTAGTTCAATACGTGAATGACCAAGATGCGGCAATGACATGGCATCAACAAGCGTATTTATCTATCCGAGTTGAAATTAAACATCAACCAGTGGCGCAGTGGGTATTTTGTATTGATCCGCGAGACGTACAATGCGATGCGATTTCAACCAAGTTAACCTTAGTCAGTGAATTGCTCAAAGTCGCACTCAAGCAAAATTTGACCTGGAAAGAAGAAACCAAGTTAAGACAGCGAGCAGAGGAGTCCGAAAAGTCGACCAAAGAGTTTGTTGCCATGATCAATCACGAGCTGCGAACCCCGCTCAATGGCGTGCTCGGTGCCGTTGAATTGCTCAGTGCCACTCAGCTCGATAACAAGCAACAACAATACTTAGGTCACCTGGTGCAAGGGGGCGAGCTTCTACGGGTGATCATTAACGATTTACTGGACTTTAGTAAAATGAATGCGGGCATGCTAGAAATCAACCGCAAACCTTTCTATTGGCAACATTTGATGGAATCGATATCGGGGATTTTTGCCGCCAAAGCACGGGAAACCGGTGTGGCATTTGACCTTGAACAATCGCAAATTCCACCAGTGTTGATCGGTGATATTGACCGAATCAAACAGATTTTGGTCAACTTGATCGGCAATGCGTTTAAGTTTACCACCCAAGGCAGTATCAAACTCAGAGCCTATTGGCAGTGCGGGCAGTTATCGCTTGAGGTCATTGATACAGGCATGGGCATCGCTGAGCAAGATCAAGTCGATTTATTTGATCCTTTTGTTCAAGTTGACCGTTCGAGTTGTCGCAGTCATGAAGGTTCTGGATTAGGGCTCGCCATTTGCCAAAATTTGGCCACTTTGATGCAAGGGAGTATCCATTGCCAAAGCCAGGTTGGGGTTGGCTCGACCTTTTTTGTTCAACTTCGCATGGCAGCAGGGCAAATGTCGCACTTCGCATCTCAGCC
>JBFGYW010000141.1:0-7607 GCA_041587235.1 Vibrio sp. | reverse complement strand
TCTGGCAAAAATGCAAGGGATGGCAAAACGTCCGAACAGGCGTAATACTCTTCGCGGCGGTCTTGCTCTCTAAATTTCAACATCACGGCAATTAACGCTTCATCAAACAAATGACTAAAATGATTGGCGACCAAAAATTGACTGACCGTGCGTAACACGCCAATTAAAACCCCACACTCTGGATCTTTTACACCGGCGTTTTCTAGGCGTAATCGCGTTGCGTTGGCCGTCACGACCATGTGTTGCCAAAGTTTAGGTACCATCACTTTGGTATTGTTGTCAGACCATTTTAACATTGAGCGGGCCATTAAAACTGGGAACAACAAACGGGCATTTTCGACACCAATTTGTGAAGTTGCCACTTTAGGATCATGCACAACCCTGACTCGGTGTCCCATTCTTTCGCAAAATTGAGGGTCATTGGCCAAGTCTATAACTTGTGTGGCTAAATGATGACTCAAGGTGGTCAATGAGTGCAGTTTTGACAATGACAATGACGGTGAATATGCAAAAGAAGAAAAATGATCAAATAAAGGGATACCACCGTGGAATAGCTTTTCTATCGGGGTTTCGGTGAAATGTCTCGCCATTAATCGCTCAGCATGGCGATTAACCACTTTGACAACTCGGCTAATGGTTTGCTGTTGGTTGTCGATCTTTTGTCGTTTTTCTTTTACTTTTTCTTGCTCACACAGCAACAAGATACGTTGGTTGCGTGTCACCCGTTCTGATTCGTCGAAGATGACGTCTTCACAAAACTTACCCTGTAGACTTAACGTTGAGTCTACAACTTCTTGATTAAGCAAAAATTTGCTACTCACAAGCCATTTATAGTGGCGCTGCTGAACTTCGCTACTGATTTGCCTCGCGGCTTCAATGGCCTCAGGGTTATACTGCTTATCGTAAAGAAGTGATGTTATTGGCATGATGATTCTGACGTTGGTAATGTATGGTTGCGAGTTTAGGCACTCACTCTTGTTTTAAAAGTTGGCTTAAGTCTTCTTTGATACTCGAGACTTTTTGATTGGCGACTTCGCTTTTCGATGCTTCAGACACGAGATATTCTATGGCGTCTGATAAAGTGCAACCTAATTCGTTGGCTTTTTCCGACAGCTTTTCCCAAACGCGATAGTCAAGATCAATGGATTTCTTTTTGGTGTGCTTTTGCTCTGAATTAAAATGTCTTTTGCGTTTGGCACGTATCGCCTGCTTGAGCTTAATATCTAAAGCCTCATCCATGTGCTGCGTAATCCACTCAAGCACTTCAACCGGTTGATTTTCAATAGCCATTAATGCTTTGATGGCATTGTTGGCTTCACTATCGTCAATATAGCGGGTGACCTTAACACCTTCACGTGCTTTTTTCGCTAAATATTGCCATTTCCAGCCACATTCAAGATTTTCAAGTTGTTGATATTTCATGATGTTCGATACCTAACCCCATATATAGTGACAGGGTAACCCTTAATAGATAAAAACTCAATCAATAACAAAGCTATCACAGCCTTATAACCGTGTATGTGACCAGACTCGCTACTCTTTGTGTACGGTGATATCACTACTTTATTGTCGTATTTTCCGTTACAATATACCGATTTGTACCACGCATACATTTATTAAGACTGGATTAAATGACAAAAGTAGACTGGACCAATGTAACTTTGCAAATGGCGAACTTTGACGCCATAATTTCTCAATACCCGACATTAGAGCCTGCGTCATTTTTAGAGCTTCAGCCACGGTATCAATTGGCCTGTCAACAATTTATGTTACCAGGTTCGGTCAGCAAAATATTGAGAGTGTGCGGCCCAGACAACACCTTGTATCGCTCATTAATTCAAACCGATTTACAGCACAAAGCGGATCAAAACACCCCGGTAAAACACACGGAAAGCCGAGATTTGACGGAGTTGTTTCCACGTATTGATGCCCAAGGGTGCACGACTCCAGGTCTGCTTGATCAAGCTAACCATGGTTACATCATTATCAGTGCGCAGTCGTTGATGATGTGCCCAGCTTTATGGATCAATCTCAAAAGCGCCATACAAGGTTGTAATATCCGCCCTATTCCTTGGGATAAAAAACACGCTTTAAGTGACGTGGTCACTTTTTCATATGATGTCAAGTTGGTCATTGTCGGTGACCTAGAGCAATGGTCTGAACTCGAATACTTTGATTCTGACCTAAGTTCTGGTCTCACCCTGTTTACTGAGCTTGAAACAGAGTTAAAAATCACACCGCAAAGCCTAACCCAGTACTTGTGTTATTTGAAGTGGTTGGTTAATGAATTTGGCTATCAGACGTTGACGCTCGATGGGATCGAACAAATGTGTACTTACGGTACTCGTGAGACCGAAGACCAACAATACTTGCCGCTTGGCCTACTTTGGCACCAACGTTTATTATCGATTGCATCCCAACAGGCAGAGCCGATTAACAAGGCAACGGTTCAGTCTGTTTATCACCATATTTATGATATTGCATCTTATCTACCGCAACGCGCCCTGAGCGATATCCTTGATGGGCAAGTCATTATTGAAACCGATGGTGAGCGCATTGGGCAGATCAACGGTTTAACCGTCATTGATGTTGCTGGCCACCCACTTCCCTATGGTGAACCAGCTCGCATTTCTTGTGTGATTCACTTTGGCGATGGCGATGTATCTGATGTCGAACGCAAAGCAGAACTTGGCGGTAACCTTCATGCAAAAGGCATGATGATCATGCAAGCTTTTCTCAGCAGCGCTTTAAAATTGGAAGAACCCCTGCCTTTTTCAGCTTCAATTGTGTTTGAACAGTCCTATAGTGAAGTCGATGGTGACAGTGCCTCTCTCGCAGAGCTTTGTTCTTTAGTCAGTGCCTTATCAGACACACCACTGAAACAGTCAATTGCGGTGACCGGAGCTGTTGACCAATTTGGTCGTGTACAAGCTGTCGGAGGGCTGAACGATAAGATTGAGGGTTTTTATCGCGTGTGTCGTCATCGCGGCCTCAGCGGTGAACAAGGTGTCATTTTACCGAAGAGTAATGTTAAACATTTAACGTTAAGCGATGATATCATTGACAGTATGAAAAATGATGAGTTTCACATTTGGGCGGTTGACCATGTTGATCAAGCCATTCCTTTACTTATGGGACAACCATTTCGTACTGGCGAAAGCCACATCCTCGAAAAAATAGCTCAAAAGATTGATTCATTTGCTCGACATGAGCCCCCGAAAACTTTTTGGCAATAATTTAAAAACAAGCTAATGCGACACTGATCGGACTTGTTTGGCGTACAGCTGTTCACTAATATGCCCCCTATTAATCAATGGAGCGACTCAAAATGCAAAATAAGCGCGATTCATATAATAAAGAAGATTTACTGGCGTCTAGCCAAGGCGAACTTTTTGGCCCAGGCTACCCTCAATTGCCAGCGCCAAACATGTTGATGATGGACCGAGTAACCAAAATGTCTGAAACGGAAGGCGACTTTGGTAAAGGCCTCATTTTAGCGGAACTCGATATCAACCCTGAACTTTGGTTCTTTGATTGCCACTTCCCTGGTGACCCAGTCATGCCTGGTTGCCTTGGCTTAGATGCGATGTGGCAATTGGTTGGCTTTTTCCTTGGTTGGGTTGGCGGCAAAGGTAAAGGTCGTGCACTGGGTGTGGGCGAAGTGAAATTTACCGGTCAAATTCTACCAACAGCGAAGAAAGTGACTTATGAGATCCACATGAAGCGTGTCGTTAATCGCAAATTGGTAATGGGTTTGGCTGATGGTCGTGTACTTGTTGATGGTAAAGAAATTTACGTTGCAAAAGATTTAAAAGTTGGCCTCTTCCAAGATACATCTAAATTTTAATCTATTTTGTTTTTAAAGTGGCTTTGTGCCACTTTATTTTTATACACATCAATTTAGTTATAGTGCTTTAGTTGATTATGGGTACAAAAAAGGCCCCTTGTGGAGCCTTTATAACCGTTCTAATTTGTTTTGAACAAATTAGATTGATGATGAGTTTGTTATTTGTAGAGTCCCATATTTTTGTCTTCCCTCGCGTCTCGCCATCCTCCTAGCCAATAAGAACGAGCGTCCATTTGTTGATAAGGGCAAGCCTCTTGAGACCTTCCATTGATACCCGCTTTATAGCCTTGTGATTGAGCTCTTTCTAGGCGATCGCGTTTTTGTCTCTTCATCATTGTAACCTCTACAGATATGGTATTAACACTTCACTGTGAACAAATGGTAGCGTTTTGATGACGCTACCATTAAATTATGGTTCAAATTGGCGCTTTTTCAAGCGAACAATGATGAATTAAACAATAAATGGAACCTCTAGCACAAATTTAAGCTTTTCTTTTCCGTCTTACCAAAGCCAATAATCCCATCGACAATAGAGCAAAGATCCCTGTCGATGCGCCACTTCTTGACACCGATGTAGTGGATTCATCACGAGGGCTGATGTCATCGGCGGTTGCACCATTAATTGGCACTAATTTGACCGCAACCCAAGTTTCATCTTGGTCGCCATCACCACAGGTTGCATCCTCATCCGTCGAATCGTAACCGCCACTACACTTAATGGCCGTTGCAGAGATCACGCCGGCATTGTTTATTCCTGTGGCATCTAAGATTCGATAGGCATTATTGTCATCAGAGTAATCGCCGCCGTTGGTCAAATCATCCAGTAACCAAGCTTGGTTATCAAAGATATCCATACGGTCACTGTCACTACCCGTACCATCGTATGGGTAAATATACCCGCGCTTGGTGCGTGGTTTACCGTTGTATTCACGGGTCGTCACGTTGGTATCAATTTGACCGACAATTTCATTGTAGTCGTTAATCGCACTCGCCGTACCTCCGGCTGAAGAGGCAGTGATTTTTGCCCCAAAGTAGCTGGCCGATGGAGAGCTAGCACTCGCATCAGCAACAACAAAGGGGCGATTTGGGTATGCACCATTTTGCAAAGAACCGCGTTTAGACTCACCAATCGCCACCAAATTACTGTTAATACCAGTTAGTTTGGTGTTGTAATAATCATAGTCGTCATCGACTCTGGCATCGGAGACGCGAGTTTCGGTCCAATTGCTGGCAGTGGCATAATCGTCTTCACTGACACTAAAAATAGTGGCCTCTTGAAAATAATCATCGTCGTCATACGTATTGAATCCGACGGCATAAATATTACCGTCGTCTGCGATGGTAAAATCTCGTAGACTGGCTTGGGCTAATAACGTATTGTCATCGTCATTGTCCTCGATGCCGTAAAAGTCTTCGTCGTTGCTGTTCCAATACAAGGTAGTAACGTTACCAGAAGCGTCCCAAATGGCCGCTTTAGTGTAATAAAATGTCCCGTAATCGTTATCTTGCTCATAACCGACACTACCCACGGTGTAAGTTCCGTCGGTTTTCCAAGCGCGCGAGTAATCAAATCCATCGTCGTCAGTCGAAGAGTCCGGAGTCGTTGGCGCAATAGCCGATACGGTAGCACGCTCGTCGCCGGCCGAAAACTCAATACCGACCAGTCCACTATCGCCAGAAACATCACTGGTAATCGAATTCCATACTACGTTAGTCACAGCATTGTCATTGTATAACACCGCCGTACTATCCGTATCACCATCGCTTATCTCACCGGCATCGGTGGTATAAAACGCGTAGGCATTGGTGGTCGTGTCTCCTGATAACTCACGGTCCCACTCATCGAAGAATATATCGCCCCAAGTATCACAGGTTGCATAACCAAAGCGAGATGAACAAAACGATTGAAAATAATCAGAATCATCAGAATCTTGTGCGTAATAAAAGCTTGGGCTTGAACCAAAAAAGGCTTCTTCTCGGTATTCAAAACCATCGACAGGACGGCCAGCAAAAGGCTCTTGAATTCGTGTTTCGCCCCCTAACACAAAAGCGTCACAGTTGACACCACCAACGGTATCGGCGGTAAAACAACTGCCATCATCGGCATCGGACGCCTGAATAGCCGTACCATAGCTTGATTGATAATCACCGTCGGAGCCTTCTTCCAAAGTCGATGGCGTATCCACTTCAATGACTCGGTACAGGGCGGCTTGTGTTTGAAAACTGCTGGCAACTAACAGTGCAACGGCACTGAGTTTAAAACCTGAATTTTTTCCCATGTTTAAGAATTATCCTGTTGCATCGCTTCTAAAGTTTCCCAACGCTCAAAGGCAGCCTCTAATTGCTGCTCTGTTTGCGCCAGTTGATCCAAAATTGGTTGCGTAACACTCACGTCTTGATTGAAGAAATCCGCCGAATTGACAGTCTGTTGCAACGCTTCAATCTCTCGCTCAAGTTGCTCGAGTACAGCCGGTAACTCATCAAGTTCTTTTTGCAACTTATAAGAAAGCTTTTTAGTGGCTTTTGGTTTTACCGCTGTTTGTGGGTTACTCACCTTTGCGGGTGCTTGGCGGTCATCATCTTGAGCATTAGCATGAGTTTGTTGACGAACCGCTTCTACCTGCGCTTTTTGCTGTTGCGCATCGTGATAACCGCCAACGAACTCTTCAATGTTACCTTTACCATCAAATATCCAACTGGTCGTCACTGTATTGTCAACAAACTGACGGTCGTGACTGACCAGAAGTAATGTCCCTTGATAATTGGCAAGCAATTCCTCTAAAAGTTCCAATGTTTCGATATCTAAATCATTGGTTGGTTCATCGAGGATCAATAAATTATTCGACTTAAGAAAAATACGTGCTAACAATAATCGGTTTTTTTCACCACCAGAGAGCGCTTTAACCGGGGTTCTCGCTCGCTTGGGCGAAAATAGGAAATCTTGCAAGTAACTCAGAGCATGGCGTTCTCGTCCTCCCACCATCACTTCTTGTTTTCCGTCGGCTAAATTGTCTATAACGGTTTTTTCAGGATCGAGAATTTCTCGGTATTGGTCAAAATACGCCACTTCTAGCTTAGTTCCACAATGCAAACGACCGCTATCAGGGCTGAGTTGACCGAGCAACATTTTAAGCAAGGTACTCTTACCACAGCCATTCGGTCCGATAAGTGCAATCCTATCACCGCGCATGATACTGAAAGTAAAGTCGTTGACGATGGTTTTGTTATCAAAAGCAAAGTGGAGATTTTCTGCTTCGAAGACGATCTTACCCGAGCGATTAGCATCGTCGATATTGAGCGTCACTTTACCTTGAACGTCACGACGATTTTGTCTCTCGACACGCAATGCTTTTAATGCTCTAACACGCCCTTCATTACGCGTGCGACGCGCCTTGATACCTTGTCGGATCCAAGCTTCTTCTTGCGCGAGTTTTTTATCAAACTCGGCATTTTGCATTTCTTCGACGCGCAGCATTTCTTCTTTTGCTTCAAGGTACTGCTGGTAGTTACCTGGGAATGAATTTAACTGGCCGCGATCGAGATCGACAATTCGCGTTGCCATCGATTGGATAAAGGCACGGTCGTGAGAGATAAAGATGATAGAACCGCGAAAATCTTTTAAAAAGCCCTCTAACCATTCAATAGTGCTCACGTCTAAGTGGTTGGTTGGTTCATCAAGCAAAAGCACATCAGGATCGCACACAAGGGCTCTTGCCAGCGCGGCTTTACGCTGCCAACCACCAGACAAATCGGTGAGAGG
>JBFGYW010000140.1:0-7632 GCA_041587235.1 Vibrio sp. | reverse complement strand
GCTTAACCCGAAAAACTCAGCCGATATTTTAACAGCTCATCTGTACCTGCACAAAAGAACAGAATCGCTATGTGCTTGCTATACCTTTAGAGAAATAAAATTGTTGATTAAATAGACGGTTTCCTCTGCCTAACCAAAGGTTTGACAAAATGATAACAAATCATACTCTCAAGTGACCTTATCCCCAATCTATTTAGGTACAAATTTACAGACTACTCAAGGTTTTGTCCAAATTTTGACAAAGATTGAGCAATTTTGTTCCGCAAACCTATTGATGCGGTGAATTCAGTGCCAAAAAAACCAGGCGCATGGCCTGGTTGATTTTCGTTAGAGGCTTTTGAAAGGAATGGCATTTTGTGCCAACTCTGCCGCTCTTTGAGTACGCTTAGTTCGGTCTAATACATCACCGACTAACTGCCCACAGGCCGCATCAATATCATCGCCTCGCGTTTTACGCACAGTGACAGTATAGCCTTGCGCCGTCAGGGTTTTCATAAAGCGATCAATACGCGAGTTACTCGGTTTCTTATACGGCGACCCTGGGTATGGGTTGAACGGAATCAAGTTGATCTTACACGGCGTGTCTTTCATCAATTGTGCCAACTCTCTAGCGTGATCCATATCGTCATTGACGTGATCAAGCAAGATGTATTCAACTGTCACTTTACCGCGGTTAGCATTAGAAGACGCAATGTATCGACGTACCGAAGCCAAAAAGTCTTCGATGTCCCAACGGTCGTTAATCGGCATAATTTCACTGCGCAACTGATCGTTTGGCGCGTGCAATGAAATCGCCAGGGCCACATCAATGTTCCCTGTCATTTGATCAAGGCCAGAAACCACACCTGATGTTGAGACCGTCACACGGCGTTTAGACAAACCAAAGGCCAAATCGTCGAGCATTAAACGCAAGGCGGGCATCAGGTTTTTCATGTTCAGTAACGGCTCACCCATTCCCATCATGACCACGTTAGTGATCGGGCGACGACCGGTTTCTTTTTCAACGCCAATCTCGCGAGCGGCGCGCCAAACCTGACCAATGATCTCAGACACTTTCAAGTTGCGGTTAAAGCCTTGTTGGGCGGTTGAGCAGAATTTACAATCCAAGGCGCAACCCACCTGAGAAGAAACACACAAGGTCGCGCGATCATCTTCGGGAATATAGACCGTTTCTACATCTTGATTGCCTACGCGCATTGCCCATTTGATGGTGCCGTCATTGGAGTGCTGGGCCGCAGAGACTTCGGGGGCCACGATATGGCAACGCTGTTTGAGTTTTTCTCTCAACTTTTTATTGAGATTGGTCATGGCGTCGAAATCATCGCAACCAAAGTGATAGATCCACTTCATTACTTGATCAGCACGAAAGGCTTTTTCATCCAATTCTTCAGCAAAAAATTGGCGTAAGCCTTGGCGATCAAAGTCAAGTAAATTGATTTTATCTGTGGTCATGGTTGCCCTCAATGACGAAACGGGAAATAAGGGCGCGAATTGTACAGCCTTTACACATTTTCAACAAGGCTTTGCCCAAGCTCAACACAATAAAAAAACCTCAGCACTTGCTGAGGCTTGTTCACTTATCCGCGAGGACAAATTTCTGCATCGGGGAAGAAGAAAGCAATCTCGCGCTCTGCCGATTCTAGGCTATCAGAACCGTGCACTGAATTGAGACGCATGCTCACTGCATAGTCCGCGCGCAGTGTCCCCGCCGCGGCTTCTTCAGGGTTGGTCTTACCCATTAATTCGCGATAGCGGCTAATGGCGTTTTCCCCTTCCAACACCTGTACCATAATCGGCCCAGACGTCATGAACTCTTTGAGTGGCTCAAAAAACGGTTTGCCTTCGTGCTCAGCGTAAAATCCACTGGCTTGTTCTTCATTGAGCTTAACCATTTTCGCCGCAATGATGGTCAGTCCTGCTTTTTCGATACGGTTGTAGATTTCACCCACCAAGTTTCTTTCTACTGCATCAGGCTTGATGATTGAAAAGGTTCTTTCTATCGCCATGTTATTTCCTTAATTGTTATTCTTTTCCAATGTAAGTGACATTGGTGTCGATGTTTTTTCTTCGCAAGATTATTTTTCTTCGCTTAACAAACGCGCCAAAGTGCGAAGACCAACACCTGTCGCTCCAGCTGCCCATTTGTCATTGCCTGACTTACGGTACGTGGCCGAACAATCGAAGTGTAACCAACCTTGCTGGTAGTCTTCAACAAAATGAGACAGAAAAGCCGCGGCGGTACTGGCGCCAGGCACATAATCCCCTTGGCTAATGTTGGCTAAGTCGGCAAAGTGAGAAGGCAACATATCGCGATGCGCTTCAGCAACAGGCAAAGGCCACACACCTTCACGCTCCGTTTTCGCCGCGACCAAGGTGCGCTGAGAAAGTGTTTCATCAAAACTCAACAGTGCGTGATAGTCATTGCCAAGTGCTTGCTTTGCCGCCCCTGTTAAGGTGGCACAATCAATGATCATCTGCGGTTTTTGTTCACAGGCATAAATCAAACCATCGGCCAGTACCAAGCGGCCTTCGGCATCAGTATTGAGAATTTCAACAGATTTGCCGTTTTTATAACGAATGATGTCGCCCAGCTTCAACGCTCGTCCAGACACCATATTTTCAGCGCAGCAAAGGATCAATTTAACCCGTTTGTTTAAACCGCGTAAAATGGCAAGTCCCAAGCCTCCGGTGATGGTCGCAGCTCCGCCCATGTCGGCTTTCATTGACACCATAAAATTGGAAGGTTTGAGGCTGTAGCCACCCGAGTCAAAGGTAATACCTTTACCGACCAAACACGCAAATACCGGGGCATTCTCATCGCCGGTCGGATTGTAGTCGAGTTGCAACATTGCCGAAGTGCGCTCTGAACCCCGACCAACGGCGTAAATACCTTGCCAGCCTTCTGTCAATAAGTCTTTGTCTTTGACAATACGAATATTGACCGTACCTTCCGGGGCAATCGATTTAATGAATTCGGAAGCCATGGTCGCCAGTTGACGAGGAGCGACTTCTTCGGCGCTTTTATTGATCAACTCACAGGTAAATTGGGCCGTTTGGATCCGCGCACTCAATTCTGCCTGATCGTCTGCACTCAACTCTGGCCACTCCAATTGTGGTAAATGCTTAGGCGTGCGAAAACCGAGGTAAAAAGCCCAAATAGCTTCAAGTCCCCAATCTTCTCCTTCGAGCTTAATTTGCTTGAGCCCTTGCGCACTGAGTTTGCGCGCCGCTTGCTGGATTTTATCCAAGCTTCCAGCGTAGTGAATAACCGTACTTTGCCCCTCAAAAGAAATGAGAGCCCCTGAGCCCCAAACCTCGGCCGCGGCTTCAAGTGTTAACCTAACTGGCATCTGTGTAGACATTCTTACTCCTTGTCTTTTCCTCGCGCTCGTGTGTCGCGGGTTACTCTTTCTGTTTGCTCATGTCTTGTATGCCATATTTTGGCCTGCGTTCAAACAAATAGCTTAACAAAGCCTGTATTTATTTGTGCGACAAGCTGACATTCTTAACCTCAGCTTAAGATTACACTTTAATTAAGACAATTTTGAGAATCCTGCTTTGTCGTATAGTTCATTCTGCCCCCGTTCGCAAAGTCGCTCAATATTGAGAGACCGAAAATGACCTTCAGGCCACAAATAAAGACAGTTCAAAGCCATACATTATCCCGTATAGCAAAAATACAAAAAAGAAAGCTCAGCAGTGATTGTGTTTCACTGCTGAGCTTTTAAGTCGTATGCCAAGTGGGTATCGATCCCGTTACGGGGTCAAGTGGGGATTACGAGGCGGTGTCTTGTTGAAAAGTTTGCCAAAGTGGTGACATTTCTCTTAAGCGAGTCACGCACTGGCTAAGGTGATTGGCAGCAAAGTCAACCTCTTCTTCAGTTGTATAGCGGCCAAACGATAAACGCAATGCGCTATGGGCCAATTCACGCTCGACCCCAATGGCTTGAAGAACATAAGAAGGCTCGACACTGGCCGATGTACACGCACTGCCAGAGGAAACGGCAATATCTTTTAGCGACATCAATAAGGATTCGCCGTCGACATAGTCAAAAGACAAATTCAAGTTATTGGCAACGCGCTGATCCATATCGCCATTAATGGTCACCAGCGGCAAAGAATCGATTTGCGCTAAAAAACGTTCGCGCAATGCCAACGCGTGTTGGTGATCGCGCTCCATTTCTTCTTTAGCAATGCGGCAGGCTTCGCCAAACCCTACGATTTGATGGGTCGGTAAGGTGCCAGAGCGAAAACCGCGCTCATGACCACCGCCGTGCATTTGCGCCATCAAACGAATACGAGGCTTACGGCGCACATACAGCGCACCAATCCCCTTAGGGCCATACATTTTATGTGCAGATATTGAGATCAGATCCACTGGCATAGACTGAACATCAATGGCCAGTTTACCCGCCGATTGAGCCGCATCGACATGAAAGAGAATGTCGCGCTGGCGGCACAGTGCCCCGATGGCAGCAATGTCTTGAATCACACCAATTTCGTTGTTCACGTGCATGATTGACACCAATACCGTATCGTCACGCATTGCCGCAACGAGTGTATCCAGATCAATCAGGCCATTGCGCTCAGGTTTGAGATAAGTAATTTCAAAACCGTCTTGCTCGAGTTTTTGGCAAGTGTCGAGTACCGCCTTGTGTTCAGTAGCAGAGGTAATAATGTGCTTGCCTTTTTGCGCGCCGTATTGCGACGCAGCCCCTTTGATCGCCAAGTTATCAGACTCGGTCGCGCCAGAGGTAAAGACAATTTCTCGCGGGTCGGCATTAATGAGATCGGCAATCTGCTCTCTTGCCGTATCCACCGCTTCTTCCGCTTGCCAACCATAACGATGTGAACGAGAAGCCGGATTGGCAAAAATGCCATCCATCGTCATGTATTGAACCATTTTTTCCGCCACGCGCGGATCGACAGGACAGGTCGCCGAATAATCTAAATAAACGGGCAGTTTCATGCATTACTCCGAAATAAAACCTAAGCACGAGAAAAAACTCTGCAAAACTAACGTACGTTGACACCGATTGGCGGGAAACGCTTGGCACTTTCGTTGCTATTTTCTGATAACGACAAACCCTGTCTATCCGTAATGGCCAAAACTTCATTGTCTTTCATCAAAGCGCCTAATGTGATGTTATTCAAAAACTCCGTGATTCGCGAGCTGAGATCGCACCACAGTGTGTGGGTTAAACAACGCACACCCGCTTGGCAATTGGCACTGCCTTGACAACGCGTTGCATCAACCGATTCATCCACAGCGGCAATCACCATACCGATGGAAATGCTCTCCGCATCGCCCCCCAGTCGATAACCGCCGCCCGGACCACGAATACTGGCCACCAAACCGGCTTTGCGCAATTTAGAGAATAGTTGCTCAAGATAAGAGAGAGAAATCCCCTGTCTTTCAGAAATATCGGCCAGTGGTACAGGGTGCTGCTGTGAGTGCAATGCCACATCTAACATCGCGGTCACCGCGTATCTACCTTTGGAAGTCAATTTCATAACACAATACCCACACAATTTATCATGTTTTGCAGCTTCCCATACTTGACTAAATTGGTCAAGTATTTAATTGACTAATTTAGTCAAGTATTATTTTTCGATGCGCTTTTCTACCGTCCGGCAGACGCCACGTAAAATGTTGATCTCTTGCTGATCGGGGCGTGCTCGGTTAAACAAACGACGCAGTTTATTCATCACTTGGCCAGGTTGGTCTGCAGAAATAAACTCGGTTTTTAATAATACTTGCTCGAGGTGCTGATAAAAGCGCTCTAAATCTTCATGACGAGCATACTCGGGCATTTCAGGGGCGGGATATTGCGACGCCTGATCGGCCAGATGAGCCATGCGCACTTCATAACACAATGTTTGAACCGCCATCGCCAAGTTTAAAGAGCTGTACTCTGGGTTTGCAGGAATCGTAATGTGGTAGTGGCAACACTGTAGCTCTTCATTGTTTAGCCCAGTACGCTCACGACCAAACACAATGGCAACCTTGTGATTTTTGCCTTCTTGAGCCACTTTTTCGCCGCATTCATTGGCCGTCAACATCGGCCATTCTAGCGAGCGAGAACGCGCACTGGTGCCAGCGACAAAACCGCAATCCGCCACCGCTTCTTGTAAGGTCGACACCACGGTGGCTCCTTGGGCAATATCCGATGCTCCTGAAGCGAGCGCTATCGCTTGAGCGTCCACTTCACATTGTGGATCAACCAGTACTAAGTCTGATAACCCCATTACTTTCATCGCCCGCGCGGCCGAGCCGACGTTGCCCGAATGAGATGTACCAACCAATACAATTTTCACATTGTCTAACATGTTTTTCCCCCACCAAATGAAAGGCCGGAATCATAGCATAAAAAACCATAAAGCGCGGTGGCATCCGCCATTATCATCACGAAAGAAAAGGGCACTGGCACAAACGCCGGTTTGATTGGCACAAAAACAAAGGACAAAAAATAACCACTTCCCTTTTTGTTTTACTCTGCTATACTTCGCCGGCTTTCACTTGTTCTTTAACATCCGTTGGGAAATATCTATGCATCCTATGCTAAACATTGCGATTCGCGCTGCGCGAAAAGCAGGCAATCACATTGCCAAATCACTAGAAAACAAAGATAAGATCGAATCTTCACTCAAAGGGACGAATGACTTCGTCACCAATGTAGACAAAGAAGCTGAAGCGATCATCATCGATACCATCAAACAATCTTACCCTGAGCACAACATCGTGGCAGAAGAAAGCGGTATGATTGAAGGTAAAGACAAAGAAGTACAATGGATCATTGACCCACTGGATGGCACTGCCAACTTTGTTAAAGGCTTACCTCACTTTTCTGTCTCTATCGCTGTTCGTTTTAAAGGCAAAACCGAAGTCGCATGTGTTTATGACCCAATGCAAAACGAGCTTTTCACTGCGCAACGCGGTGCTGGCGCTCAGCTTAACAGTCAACGCATTCGCGTCGCGAACAACAAAGACCTGCAAGGCGGGTTACTCGCAACTGGCTTCCCTTATAAAGCAAAACAACACTCAGAAAGCTACATGAAAATTGTTGCTTCACTCTTTACTGAGTGCGCTGACTTCCGTCGTACAGGTTCTGCGGCTTTGGATCTGTGTTATGTGGCTGCAGGCCGTGTTGACGGTTACTTCGAACTTGGCCTTAAGCCTTGGGATACCGCCGCTGGCGATTTAATCGCACGTGAAGCCGGCGCCATTATCACTGACTTTGCCGGCGGTACGGATTACATGAAATCAGGTAACATCGTTGCTTCAAACGCTCGTGGCGTGAAAATCCTTCTCAAGCACATTCGTGAGAATGGCAACGCAGCAATGTTTAAATAACATCCAACATAGATAGGTGAAAAACGCAAAACAGCGTTCATGACATCGACGTAACCTCCCAAGGTTCATTGAGATGTGATGATAAAGCGGCTTTCTTTATTGCCGCATGAACTCAGACTGCTTTTCACTTTGTTGGTTGTCACGGTTTTAAGTCACGGTTTTAAAAAGCTTCGTCTTCAGTGACGAAGCTTTTTTTTCGTCACCATTTCGGCAAATAATAAACATAGATCTAAAAAAGCCACCGAAGTGGCTTTTTTATACCCATCTAACTCAATAGT
>JBFGYW010000139.1:0-7949 GCA_041587235.1 Vibrio sp. | reverse complement strand
GTACTGGCCGCCGGTCATCGTGGCGACGTGTTGTAAGGTTTTTTCATCTAAATCTTCTGCGGTGTTGACTTTGCGGGTCATGAAAAATTGTTTGACCAGCATTTCTCCCGCCCCTAAACCGACGGTGTAAATGGTGGCGTGATATTTCTTTGCCAAATTCGCTGCTTCGACAGGAGAAAGTACCCCGGCGTTGTTGCTGCCATCACTGAGTACGATCATCACTCGCTGAGGGGCGTCGTCATCGATAAAGGTTTTCGTCGCCAGTCCAATGCCGTCGCCTAAAGCCGTTTGTTGACCGACTAGGCCGATCACGGTGCGATTGAGTTGCTTTTCAATCGTTTGGCGATCAAAAGTTAAGGGCGTTTGTAAATAGGCGTGATCGGCAAAGAGAATCAAGCCCAGACGATCGCCCTGACGCTTATGAATAAATTGGGTTAACACGCGTTTTGTCGCGCTCAAACGGTCGATGTAGTTATCGCCCAATTTCATGTCTTCTTGGGCCATTGAGCCAGATAAATCGACCACCAACATTAAATCTCTTTGTTTCGGATGAAAAGTGACGGGGTCGCCCAACCATACCGGGCGAGCACAGGCGACGATCAGCATCAACCAACAAAGACAAAGTAACACCTTAAGCAGCGGTGATGTTTGCGGTGATGACGATGGGCCATCGCTCAGGTAGCCGATTTGGACACTGGCTGGATTGGCCGTGGGGGGGAAGAATCGGTACACCAGCCAAGGCAGTGGCAGTGCGAGCCAAGCCCACCACCACTGAAAACTGAACGTGCTTAATAAATCACTCATGGCGACCTCTCTTCGGCGGAAGCGCTTGCTCGACCCATAAGCAACAATCGTTAATTAAGCCTTGATCGTCGTGGTGATTTTTTTGGTAGAGGGCTTTTTGCCAATCGTTTTGCCGCTCGACAAAGCAAGGGGTTTTCATTTGCTGATCAAGAAATTGATACCACAGCGGTCCATTCAGTTGTGCGATCATTTTGCGATCAAAGTAACTTAAGGCTGCCTGCCTGACAATCTCGAAAGCCGACGATGGCGTGAGCGGTGTCGTTGGGCGGTACAGCAAGGCCAATGCGGCTTTTTTTGCTCGGTATCGGCGACGATGCCAGCGGCAAAATACCAGCAAGCCAGCAATACCGATAACAAGGCAAGCCAGTAATAACCACCACCCCCAGGCCAAGGGCAACCAAGACGGGGGCGGTGGAAGTAAAGCGGGTTCAAGAGGTAAAGGGTGCGTATTCGTCGTCATAATTTTACATGAGTTGTTCTAAAAGAGGCTGGCCACTCGAGAGGCTAAGAAAAGCAATGGCGCGTTGTTGACAGTGCGCTTTAATACGTTGCTGGTGGGTGTGAAAATTGTCCGCAAAGACTTGGCGTTGTTGGCGACGGCCAAAATTGATCCTATGCTGCTGTTGGCCTTTTCGGGCCCACAACTGACCGCGAAAGTGACTTTGCCCTTGCTCGATGGGATCGGCAATTTGCACCAATTTGACATTGTGTCGATGGGCGAGTAAATGCAGCCCGTTGTGGTCGTCATTTCCCCAATGAGCCCAATCGCCGAGTAACACGATATCGGCCCCATGTGGCGCCAATCGGTCGATGGTTTGCCAGGGCCTTGGGTAAAAAGCCTGTTCGGACTGAAACGCCGCGGTTAGGTGTTGGTTGTGAAGAGCACACATTTGCTCTAACCAAGAGAGCAAATGAGATTGTCTTGATGACGGACGCCATTGCAGCGTTTGAGAAGGTGAGTGGAGCACGGCGCCCACGCGATCGCGGTTAGCCAAAGTGATCCAACTCAACACGCTGGCAAAATGCGCCAGTTGTACCGACTTAAACACATAATTCGAGCCCAAAAACACAGTGGGTTGCAAGTCGAGGTAAATAAGTAGTGGCTTTTCACGATCTTCGGTGAAGATTTTAGTGTGGGCCTTACCGGTTCTTGCCGTCACACGCCAATCAATGGTGCGAATATCATCGCCGATTTGGTATTGACGAACCTCGTGAAAATCCATACCTCGTCCAGGGTGTTTGCTCATTTGGCTACCGGCCATTTGACTCCAAATCGATCGCTGAGGGGGTAACCAACGCACAGATTGGCTGCGATAGTGCAGTAATTCATCAAGCGTTAACTGAACGCCATTGGCATGAGGAGGTAAGAGAGTATGGGCCATGAGATTACGCACTGCCAACCAAGGAGAGTAAACGTTCGACAATGTGATCGCCACTGACCCCTTCTGCTTGCGCTTGATAGCTTAATAACAGGCGATGTCGCAATACAGGATAAGCCATGATTTGTACATCCTCTGGGGTGACGTAATCTCGCCCAGCAAGCCAAGCGTGAGCACGGGCACAGCGGTCGAGCGCAATGGTTGCGCGCGGACTGACGCCCATATTTAGCCACTGCGCCATTTGATCGTCGTAGTGCTCGGGACGGCGAGTTGCCATCACTAAACGAATGAGGTATTGCTCAACACTGTCAGACATATGGACATTGAGCGCCTGTTCTCTTGCACTAAAAATATCGGCTTGAGACAAGTGCGGCTTCTCTAGGCTCTGTTGGCCTTGAGCCTCACCGCGGTTTAATCGCAAAATGGCAAGCTCCGATTCACTGTCCGGATAATCGACGTTTAAGTGCAACAAAAAGCGATCGAGTTGCGCTTCTGGCAAGGGATAAGTGCCCTCCTGCTCAAGCGGGTTTTGCGTGGCCATCACTAAGAAGAGCTCGGGTAACGGGTAGGTTTTACGCCCAGCAGTGACTTGCTTTTCTGCCATCGCTTCTAACATGGCGGCTTGGACCTTGGCCGGTGCTCGGTTGATTTCATCGGCTAAGATCAAATGGTTAAAAATAGGTCCGGCTTGAAAAGAAAATGAACCGGTTTCAGGGCGGTAAATATCACCACCAGTCAAATCAGCGGGCAGGAGATCTGGGGTGAATTGGAGACGGTGAAAATCGCCTTCAATGATCTCGGCAAGGGTTTTGACGGCTCGGGTTTTGGCCAAGCCAGGTGGCCCTTCAACCAAAATATGACCATCGGCCAGCAACGCAATCAGGAGTTGATCTACCAAGGCCTGTTGTCCAATGACTTGAGATTGTAAATAGTGTCTAATTTGTTGGAAATTATCTTGCATCATTGCCTCAAAGCTCGTTTTTTCTATAGACGTTATGCTGGGAGAAAAGTTCAATTAATCTTTTGATATTTAAGATTTTTATTGAAATAATGCTCAGGTATTGATTTTGGCTATATCACCGCGATGGGCCAGTGTCTTGAGCCTACATACCAAACGCGAGACCCAAAGTCATATACTAGGGTATTCACCGGGAAAGACAATCTTTATCCATGTGATATTGCTCGAATTTTTTTCTGTGTCACCAGTGTTCGACTTGAGTTTTCTCAGCCGCTACCGATACTTATGATCTGTTCATACTTTGGGTATTTTTTATGTCAATCTTTCACTCATGGACAATTAAACAAAAAATTGTCTTGGCAACGGCCTTTGCGGTTTTAGCCTCTACCATTATTGTCAGCTACTTAATTCAAGGGCAAGCGCGCGAAATCTTACGCCATCGTTTGGTCGACATCGAATTGCCTTTAGTACTCAATAAAATCAGCGCCGATATCGACAGCCAGGTCAGTCAAATGTTGTCAGCCTCTGAGCAATTGGCAACCAGTGAATTCACGACCGCCGCGGTGCAGAGTACTGAGCGCGATCCGGCAACAGAATCCATGCTTGTAAAGCAGTTAGCGGGCCTAAAACGTCAATACGGTCTTAACGATGCCTCGATCGCCAATCGAGACAGCGCCTATTATTGGAATCAAAATGGCTTTTTAAGGCAACTCAATCAGCAGCAAGACAGTTGGTTCTTTAATTTTCTCAACTCGGGCAAATCGACCAATGTCAGTATTTTCCAAGAGCCGACCGGTGAAGTGAAAATGTTCACCAATTTCCAAAGCCAAGCCCATCACACGGTCGCGGGGATGTCGCGTTCTTTGCAGGCAATGGCCAATACCTTGAAATCGTATCAGCTGGAAAAAAGCGGTTACGTCTTTTTAACTGATGCCAGTGGCCAGGTAAAAATTCACCCTAAAATGGCCAAGTCTGATCAATCTTTACAAAGCCTGTTTGGCACGTCATCTCAATCGCTATTAAATCCCGGTCAATTTAACCTTATCGATGTCACGTCGGCGCAAGGTGAGGTGTTTGTCGCCAGCCAATATATCGCCAGTATGGATTGGTATGTTATTGGTGTCGTGCCAAAGGCCGAGGTCTTTGCCGCTCTTAATGATTTGCTGCTTTACATTACCCTAGTCACCGCACTGGTCGCGGCAGTCTTTATTGCGATGGCGTTAATGATCGCC
Organism: Vibrio sp.; assembly: GCA_041587235.1. Lineage (GTDB taxonomy): Bacteria > Pseudomonadota > Gammaproteobacteria > Enterobacterales > Vibrionaceae > Vibrio. The sequence continues at coordinate 3,576 of JBFGYW010000139.1, read as the reverse complement.
AATAGCATTACTCGGCCGATTAAACAATTGGCGCAGCGTTTTGTTGAATTAGGCCAAGGGGAAGGGGATTTAACACAACGTATTGATGTTAAAGGCCAAGACGAAATTGCCCTCATGTCGCGCGGCTTTAATGGTTTTATCGATAAAATCCATCGCACCATTGATGAAGTGTCTCAGACCAGTCGTCAATTGAGTGCGACGGCACACATGGTATCCGAGCAAGCGGCAAGTACGCACAGCAACAGCCAAGACCAGCGCGATCAAACGATTCAAGTGGTAACGGCGATGAACCAGATGGGAGCGACCATTTCTGAGATTGCCGCCAATGCTGCCACGGCCGCTGATTATGCCAATCAAGCGTCAGGGCATGCCGATCAAGGACGCGATGTGGTAGAACACACCAAGTCGGTGATTGGTAAGCTTTCTGAAGATGTTGGTCAAATCAGTGCCGTGATCAATCAACTGGCGCTAACCACCAACAATATCGGCTCGATACTGGATGTGATCAAAGGCATTTCGGAACAAACCAATCTGCTGGCGTTAAATGCTGCAATCGAAGCAGCCCGCGCCGGTGAACAAGGTCGAGGCTTTGCGGTGGTGGCGGATGAAGTTCGCAATTTGGCCAGCCGAACCGCGGATTCTACCTCTGAAATACAAAAAATGATCCATCAATTACAGCAAGATGCTCAACAGGCGGTTTCTGCGATGGAAAATGGTCAAACCATTACCGAGCAAGGTGTCGCCAGCAGTGATGAAGCGGTGGCGATGCTGGCCAATATTTCACAGCACATCGTTGATATTTCCGATCGCAACACCCAAGTGGCGACCGCGACCGAAGAGCAGTCTAGCGTGGTGCAAACCATCAATAACAATGTTGAGGAGATCAACAGTATTACCGAGCTGACCACGTCGACATCACAAGACCTCGCTCAAGAAAGCGAAGCGCTGCGCCAGTTGTCTCATCACCTCGATGAGTTGGTGGGCCGCTTTAAAATTTGATATTCTTGATGGCAAAATTTGAGAGGTAACAAGATGTCTGACAAAAATCAAAATGAGCTTGAGTCGATCCTAGATCAAGCAAGTGATACGGGTGAAGAAGTGGCGTTGCCAAGCTTAGAGCAACAAAAACAAATTGTTGCTGAGCTAAAAAGGCTGGAGCAAGAGGGCAAATTAACCCCTGAGGTGTTAGAGCATTATTTCTCGCAATACAACCCAGATGAGAATGCCCCAATTCACTAAAATGCAAAGGCTGCCCGAATAAGGCAGCCTTTTCTTTATCTGAAGACTTTTGATTGTGTTATGCCAAGCAAAAGTCTGTGTTCTCAACCACATTATCGAGCTTTTTTTACCCGTTTTTGCGTGAGATCGCGATTAGGATCCGCGCAAAAATTCACGATTGGAAGGAGCGCATTCCAAATATCTTAGCAAGGTATAGATACTTTCTTTTTGCAGCGCGACTTTGCGAAACAAATCGGCAAATACGTCATCACCGCCAAAGCAGGTCAAAATGTAGCGGTTGATTTCTTCTTCGCTATAGCCTTCGACATACATGGTCCTGACCCACTGATATTCGACGGATTTAAGGTCGGTTAAGGTGGATTCACTGAGTGTCGTATTTTTAATACCCAAACGTTTGCCTACAAACAATTCCAAAGAGGCAAAAATTAAACCAAAATTGTATGAACGAAAGATGACAATACCAATAATAGCCGCTAATCAATAAGATACTTCACATGCGCTTGCATTTCCTCGCCAATTTCTTTGCGCATATTCATCAGTTTTATCGCCGACTGTTCTAAAGCAATGTCTTCCTCTGATTGCGGCACCCACTTGGGGACCTCTGTGGGTTTGCCGTCTTGATCAACCGCGACCATAATGACAATACAATGGGTGGTTAAACGATTGGTCAGCACTTTGGGGTCGCTCGCTTGAACATCGATTGCAATGTGCATTGAGGAACGCCCGGTATAGATCACCTTGGCATTCACCTCGACTAAGTTGCCGACGTGGATGGGTTGAACAAAGCGTATGCCACCAGCATAAGCGGTAATGCAGTATTTCCCGCTCCAACCCGCTGAGCAGGCGTAGGCGGCAAGGTCAATCCATTTCATGACGGCGCCGCCGTGTACTTTACCGCCAAAATTAACATCGCCAGGCTCAGCCATAAAACGCAATGTGAGCTCTCTTTTTCCAGTGTGTTCCGTCATGGTTTCTTTTCCTTGTTCTATAGAGATTTCACTATAGCGATTTACAGCAGTAATTAACTTGAAATAGCTCTGATTTTCTCAGCGAATCAATAAAGTAAATTACCTTATGACTTCGTGGTCAGATGGTGGTACTTTGCCACACAGACAATTATTTCATACCAGCCGTATCCATAATGTGGCCAGTTAAAGCTCAGCAACAGCGTGCGTACAAGGCAAATTTTTTGCTTATGCCAACAAGTGCGATTACCGCTGTTTGTACGTCATGTCTCTAGCGTTTTGATCGAGTTTTTCCGAACTATGGGGTCATTCATTGAGTGAGGCTTGCATTTAGCTAAAGGTAAAGGGTAAGTGAGTTATTGATGAGCTTGAAAAAACGAACATTACATCCCTCGTTGCAGCTGACGGATATACCCAGCGACGTATTTTTTAATTTTGAGGCGTTTTCTTCGCATACTGAAACGCGTTTACACAGTCACTCTTGGGGGCAAATACAGCTCATTAGTGGCGGTATGCTGGAAATGGAATGCGATGATACGCGTTTTTTTATTCCTCCCCATTTGGCGATTTGGATTCCGGCTGGGGTCATACACCGAAGCTACAACAGTCGACCGCTTGAGTATTGCTCGATCAATATTAATGATCCGTCATTGACGTGCTTATTTAGCCCAACACCATCTTTGATCAAGGTGACCCCGATCATTACGGCGATTATCGATGATTTTCGTCGCAAAGCGGCCACCATTGCTCGCAATGAGATGGAGCAGCGTCTAGTGCAAGTGTTACTCGATCAATTTATCTCTCAGCCAGGTGAAGAGCCGTTTTTACCGACTAGTACCCATAAACACCTTGCGCCAATTTTGGCGGCGGTAGAACAAGCGCCTGCGGATTCCCGCTCGCTCAAAGAGTGGGCAGTGCTTGTCCATACCACAGAAAGAACCCTTGCCAGACATTGTCAACGTGAGTTGGGCATGAGCTTTACCGAGTGGCGCTTGCGTTGCCGGTATTTGTATTCCATGGAATTGCTGCGCAAGGGGCAAACGGTGAAAGAAGTGGCGATGACCTTGGGCTACCACCAGGCCAGTCCGTTTATCAGTATGTTTAAAAAATATGCGGGTGTGACACCGGAGCAATACAAATTGCGCTGGGCTGAGACGCAGTTAAGCTAAATGACTCAATCCATGAATGGAGGTCGACGCCACAAGATGCGTCTACCTCACAGGAAAAAGCGATAAAAAGCAGGGCGTCGTTGCGATTTATTGTTTGGTTGCTCAAGCGCTTTCTGTCACCATTTCTTTGGCAATATCAATCCAACTGGCTTGACAAATCTCAGCAAGGCGAGTAGGTGAGATACGTACCCCTGAATTTGCAT
>JBFGYW010000138.1:0-7979 GCA_041587235.1 Vibrio sp. | reverse complement strand
CTCAGCTGCCTATGCGCTCGTTTCGTACCAAACCTTGTGGTTAAAAGCCCATTATCCGGCAGAGTTTATGGCGGCGGTCATGACGGCGGATATGGACAACACCGAAAAAGTGGTCGGTTTGGTCGATGAGTGCTTGAGAATGAAGCTCGCGGTACTGCCTCCGGATATTAACTCTGGGCTTTATCGCTTTAACGTCGATGAAAAAGGCGCGATTGTCTATGGCATCGGTGCGATAAAAGGCGTCGGTGAGGGGCCGATCGATGCGATTTTAGAAGCGAGAGAAAAAGGCGGATATTTTAAGGATTTATTTGATTTTTGTGCCAGAATTGATCTTAAACGGGTCAATAAGCGCGTGATTGAAAAATTAATTTTGGCTGGTGCTCTCGACCGGCTCGGCCCACACCGAGCGGCCTTGATGGCGTCATTAGACGATGCGGTAAAATCGGCCAGCCAATACCACCAAGCGCAGGCTTTTGGTCAAGAAGATATGTTTGGCGTGTTAACCGACGCGCCTGAAGAAGTAGAAAACAAGTATCACCAAGTAGAGCCTTGGCCAGAAAAAGTGTGGCTAGATGGTGAAAATGAAACCTTGGGCTTGTACCTCACCGGCCACCCGATTAATGCGTATTTAAAAGAATTAAAGCACTATACTCAGTGTCGAATTAAAGACGCAACACCGACCCGTCGCGATCAAGTCGTGACCTTGTCGGGGCTGGTGATTGCCGCGCGAGTAATGACGACAAAGCGCGGATCACGAATTGGTCTTATGACTATCGATGATCGTTCAGGGCGCATGGAAGTTATGTTATTCTCTGATGCACTTGATAGATATATGGATCTGTTAGAAAAAGACCGCATTTTAGTCGTTTCAGGACAGGTCAGCTTTGATGACTTCAATGGTGGCCTTAAAATGACGGCGCGAGAGGTGATGGACCTTGGTCAGGCGCGAGAGAAATACGCCCGAGGCTTGTCGCTTTCTATGCTGGAAACACAGGTTGATAACGCGTTTTTTGATCGTTTTCAACAAGTGTTGACACCACACAAGGCGGGGACTATTCCCGTGCATGTGTATTATCAACGTGCCGACGCCAGAGTGCGGTTAACACTGGGCACGCAGTGGCGAGTTACGCCCAATGATAAACTATTAGATGATTTAAAACAGTTACTTGGTAGTGACCAAGTAGAACTTGAATTTAACTAAAGTCAGAGTCACCAACGACGCTGAACAACAAGGATCTTTAGATGAGCCTGAATTTTCTAGAATTTGAAAAGCCGATTGCTGAATTAGAAGCAAAAATTGAAGCCCTGCGCGATATGTCTCGTTATGGCGGTGAAGCAGCGGTGGATCTGGACAAAGAAATTGAACAATTGGAAAGTAAAAGCCTGGAACTCAAGAAAAAAATCTTCAGTGATCTTGGTGCATGGGAAACGGCACAGCTGGCACGTCACCCTCAACGTCCTTATACATTAGATTATATCGAACACGTTTTTACTGACTTTGACGAGCTGGCAGGCGATCGCGCTTACGCAGACGACAAGGCGATTGTTGGTGGTATTGCCCGTTTAGACGGTCGTCCTGTGATGGTGATTGGCCATCAAAAAGGCCGCGAAACTCGCGATAAAGTGAAACGCAACTTTGGCATGCCGAAGCCGGAAGGTTACCGCAAAGCGTTGCGTTTGATGGAAATGGCCGAGCGCTTTAACATGCCGATCATTACCTTTATCGACACTGCAGGGGCTTATCCAGGTCTAGGTGCAGAAGAGCGCGGTCAATCTGAAGCCATTGCACGCAACTTAAAAGTGATGTCTGGCTTGAGCGTTCCTGTGATTTGTAATGTCATCGGTGAGGGTGGCTCTGGTGGCGCGTTGGCGATTGGGGTTGGCGATTATGTCAACATGTTACAATACTCAACCTACTCAGTGATTTCTCCTGAAGGGTGCGCGTCTATTTTGTGGCGAGATTCTGAAAAAGCGCCCCAAGCAGCAGAAGCGATGGGACTGACAGCGCCAAGACTGAAAGAGTTAGAGCTGATTGATCATATTATTGAAGAGCCACTAGGCGGCGCGCATCGCAACCACAAGGCGATGGCTGAAAACATGAAAGCAACCTTGCTTACTCAGCTTGAAGAGTTAGCACCGCTTGACAATGAGCAGCTCATTGAGCGCCGTTACCTGCGTTTAATGAGTTACGGTTACTGCTAATTTTTGCGGTACGACTTGTTTCATCCGGGATTGTGGTATGTCAAAGCTCGGCGATGCCGATTAAATGACCTGGAAGAAGGATAAGTAAAAAGCTGGTGTTGACCAGCTTTTTTTATGGTGGCGCTTGGTTGTCACTAAGCTTGTTGCGTGCTGATGAATCGCAATATGATGGTGACCCATCGGATTAATAACAATCTAATTAAGTATGTGGTCAATGATAGCGTAGGAAAAAGCGTGACAACACGCGCTGTTTCTTTGATAAAATAATCGCTTAACGCCTTCTTGCTTATTGTTTTTTATCGCAATTACCGAGCTTGTCAACCCGAGGTACGGTGAGCTTGAACCTGTTTCAGCCAAGGATTATTCTCGCGTGAGAGTTCGGTATTATTTGGGAAAGAGTTTGTGACAGTTTCTAGTGAATTTACACGCCAACTCGCGGCGCTGGATCCCGCCCCCCATGCCTTGGTGGTGGCCTTTAGTGGCGGTTTGGACTCACAGGTTTTGCTCGCCTTAGCGGTTGATTATGCCAGCCGTCACCAGTTGCCTCTTTGCGCGGTGCACATTAATCACAACCTCAGCCCTAATGCTGACCAATGGCAGCGCTTGTGCGAGCAGACATGTCGTCAATACGGGGTGGATTGTTACTCACACTCGGTGCACTTGCAAAGAAACGGCGGCGACAGCCTTGAGCAAGTGGCTCGTCAAGCGCGTTATCAAGTTTTGGCGCAATACGTGCAAAACGGCGAGTTATTACTGACGGGCCAACACCTCGATGACCAAGCGGAAACCTTTTTATTGGCCTTAAAAAGAGGCAGTGGTCCCAAAGGGTTATCAGCGATGCCCTTGTTAAAACCCTTTGCCAATGGTCACTTATTACGACCACTTTTGTCGATCACTCGGGGCGATATAGAAGCGTTTGCAGAGCAACTTGAGCTAACTTGGGCAGAAGATGAAAGCAATCGCGATGTTCGCTTTGATCGCAACTTTTTACGCCATCAAGTTCTTGTGCCCCTCAAGCAACGCTGGCCTCATTTTACGCAGTCTGTGGCGAGAACGGCGCAAATTTGTGCTGAGCAAGAAGCACTACTCGATGAGTTGCTGAGTGAAAAGTTGGCTCAATACACGGCGAGTAATGGTGGGTTATCGATTTCTGGCTTGGCGAATGAAAGCGCAACGGCTCGACGTTATTTACTGAGAATGTGGATGGCGCAAGAAGGCTGGCCAGCGGTTGAAAGAAAGCACCTGACCATTATTTGGCAGCAAGTCGCACAGGCAAAAGAAGATGCCAATCCGATGTTTGAATATCGCGATTGTTGTGTGCGTCGCTATGAAGGGCGGCTATTTTTGGTCAGAGCCGCGCAAGATGTCACGCAATGGCGAACGCTTGTATCGCTTGAGCAGCCGCAAACCTTACCGGATGGGTTGGGGGAGTTGACTTTAACGTCAATGGCAGTGTCGCGGCAACTGAGCCGCCCGCAGCAAGATTGGTGGCTCAGCTTTGACCCGACTGGGTTAGTGGCGCACCCTGTTGAGCGTGGTCATCGGCGTAAATTAAAGAAAATATTCCAAGAATACGGGATACCGAGTTGGCAAAGGCGACGTATGCCGATCCTTGTGACGTCACAGCGACAAGTTGTCGCGGTGGCTGGGCTGTTTGTCGATCGCGCTTTTGCGGGCGATGAAGTCGGTATACAGTGGCAGAAAGAATCAAAAGGTGAGTAATGAAAAAACGGACGCGAATGACATGGGCAATGATATTTGTTGCGACTCATGCGATGGCACAAGGAGATGCTCGGGTTGGGCAGCGCTTATCAGCACAATGCGCCGCGTGTCACGGGCCGCAAGGTATCCCTTCGATGTCCGGTATTCCGACGATTGCGGGTCAATCAAAAGCCGATTTACTCACCGCGTTAACGGCGTATAAACAAGGGACCAGCCAGGGGCCAAAAGCCTTTATTATGAAGTCGCAAGTCAGTCGATTTAGTTTACAGCAGCTCGATGATTTGGCTGAGTATTACTCCAAGCTTCCCGCCAAAAAATAAACACGCCAGCGACAAGTTTGGCATGTGTATTGCGTTGTTTTTCTTGAGACCAGATTGCAACTCATAACGGCTTAATCGATAATGATCTTGATACTAGGGTAAGGAATTGAAGATGAAAAAAATAGAAGCGATTGTGAAGCCATTTAAACTTGATGATGTACGCGAAGCGTTATCGGAAGTCGGTATCACGGGTATGACAGTGTCAGAAGTTAAGGGTTTTGGCCGTCAAAAGGGACATACGGAACTGTATCGTGGTGCAGAGTACATGGTTGATTTTCTTCCCAAAGTGAAGTTAGAAATCGTTGTTAGTGACGATGTGGCTGATCAATGTGTTGAGACTATTACCAATACTGCGCAGACAGGAAAAATCGGTGATGGTAAGATTTTCGTCACCAGCATCGAGCGCGTGATCCGTATTCGCACTGGTGAAGAAGACGAAGAAGCGATTTAATTGTCGCGAATCGTGTCAGTGAATAAGATCGCCTTAAAGAAAAAAGAGCAGAACGTGCTCTTTTTTTGTGCGTCTAATGAGTGAAAAATGAAAATTCGAGTAATAAAAACGATCGCGGCTTTGAGTGTTGTGTTCGCTTTGATAAGCGGGGCCTGGCTTTATCAAAGCTTTGATGTGGCTAAGCAAGCCAAGATCACCGAAATTGACCAAGATGTACGGCGCTATTCACAGGCGTGTATTGACAGAGAATTAATCCAAGGCGGCGCCCCTTTACAGGCTTTGGATAACCAAGGGCAATTTTCGATGGTGGTCTGGAATATCTACAAGCAAAATAAGCCCAATTGGCGTGGTGCACTCAGTGATTTAAGTCAAGGAAGACAGCTGGTTTTACTGCAAGAAGCGAACTTGACATCAGCACTGAAATCTTGGATTGCTCAGCGCTCTTTTCGTGCGCAACAGGTCGTGGCCTTTCGCTTTCAATCTCGCGCCGCAGGGGTGATGACGATGGCGACGGCACCGGCGCAACAGGCATGTGGCTTTCTTCAACCAGAGCCGTGGCTGCGCCTGCCCAAATCACTGCTTGTCACCCGTTACGCGCTGAGCAATGGTCAGACGCTGCAAGTGGTCAATCTACATGCGATTAACTTTACCGTGTCAACCCAAGATTATCGCCAGCAACTCAAGGTCGCCCTTGCACAGTTAGATCCGAGTTCACCGGCGATCGTAGCGGGAGACTTTAATACCTGGAGCCCAGAGCGTTTGGCAGTCGTTAAAGCTTTGTTCAGTGCGCCACAATGGCAAGAGGTGTCGTTTACTCCTGATAAGCGCAGCCGATTTTTTGGCCGTGCGGTGTTGGATCATGTTTTTTATCAAGGTTTACGAGTTAAGCAGGCGAAAGCGCTAGCAACCGATGCCTCTGATCACAACCCACTGCAAATGTCATTTTCGCTGCTGACTTCTTTGTCACCGTAAGATCAACTCATGGCGACCCACAGGAGCCAAAACGAGAAAAATCCCAGCCAAGGCAGTATGGCAATCGCCAGGGCTTGCCCGCGCTCTAAAGGTGTCCAAGTCAGCACGGCACCATAACCAAGCGCAATATACCATGGCATCAGCAAGGGAAACGCACTGGCCAGTTGAGCCCATTTTGACGTTGGGGCTAAGTGCAGAAGACCATTGAGACTGTTGAGATCGGCACTAAAAATCACCATCGGCTCAGGTTGCAATACGCCACTGACATAACTGGCAATATCGCCGAGTAACGCGGGCAGTAACATGACAGACGCCGCGCCTAGCCATTGCCCTAAGGAAAGCCTGGCAATGTGCTTGGTCGCGAGGTGAAACCACAGGGCCAGTAACACGATGCTTGAGGTTCTTGATAAAACATCGCTGATGATTTGCCCTGCTAATAAGGTGTGGCTATCGGGCAGTGCCGATACTGGGTAAAACTGGCTTAACTGAGTGATGAGCCACTCTGGATCAGTTCGATCAAAATAGGCGCCCCAAAATAAGAACACACTGATGATTAATGCGATATAACACAACCAGCCCGCTTTGGGCTGGTGATAAAGCGTGATAAACGCCTGTTGTGGCGAAGAGAAACCATGCAATAGGACGCGCCAAGGTTTGACGATATGTTGGTTGGTAGCCATGTTAGACACTCACTTTAGTCACATCGACATAGAGCTTAAGATCTTGGCCAGGCTGGAGGTATTTTTGGTTTTGCAAATTATTCCACTGCACGATATCGGTACGGCTGACTTTAAATTTTACCGCAATTTCACTCAAAGTGTCGCCCGGTTTTACTTGATAACTGACACGCCTGATGACCGAGCCCGGTTGGCCTTTTTTCCAAATCACTAACGATTGACCCGTTTTGAGTGTGTCTTTGGGCCCCATGCCATTCCATTTGGCCAATGATTGATAGGACACGTTGTGCTGTTTAGCGATGGTCCACAAGCTTTCGCCGCTCTGAACCACGTGATTGAGCTTGTATTGCCCCTGGGTTTTGGATTGGGTAGCGGCGAGTCTATTTTGTTCACTCAGGGCGTAGGTTGACGAATCTTTAATGGATTTTGGCACTAACAGGTATTGACCAATGCGGATCTGACTGCTGTCGAGTTGATTGGCTTTTTGGATCACTTGTGTGGTGGTGCGGTAACGACTGGCAATGCCGCTTAAGGTGTCCCCGGATTTGACTTGATAGCGAACAAGGTGCAAGCCTTCGCCTTTGTGACTGGCTAAATTAAGGTTAAAAGTGTCAATTTTATCGATCGGCAAGAGTAAGCTGTGTGGCCCAGAAGGGGCCGTAGCCCAGCGGTTATAGCCAGGGTTGTAGCTTTCTAATTCTTTAACACTGATTTGTGCGTATTTGGCGGCAATGGCTAAGTCGAGTTGTTCCCCTGGGTGGACTAACTTGAGCTGTGGCGTATTGTCGATGACAGGCAAAGTCAGACCGTATTGGTCGCGATTAACCAAAACGTCGGCCAATGCCAATAATTTTGGCACGTAATCCGTGGTTTCTGCTGGTAAGCTTAGCGAAAAAAAGTCGGTCGGCAGCCCCTTGGCACGATTGGCTTTTATCGCACGGTACACGCGGCCTTCACCACTGTTGTAGGCCGCAATCGCCTGTGGCCAGTTGCCTTTAAAGCGTTTGCCTAAATTGGCTAAGTACTTAATCGCGGCATCGGTGGCGGCATTGACATCACGGCGGCCATCATACCAATAATTTTGCTTTAGGCCGTATAAGCGCCCGGTTGAAGGAATGAATTGCCACAAGCCAGCCGCACTGCCTTTTGAATAGGCAAAGGCATCAAACGAGCTTTCCACGACGGGCAATAAGGCCAATTCTAAGGGAAGACCGCGTTGCTCAATTTTTTCTGTGATCAAATACAAAAAGGGCTCGGCGCGTTGGGCAACGATGTTTAGGTGTTCAGGATGGTCGAGAAACCAGCGGCGGTAATAGTCTACTTTGTCGTTATCGGGGATAGGGAGGCGAAATTGCATGGTGATGCGATCCCACAAATCCACTTGTTCTTGGGCAGAGAGTGTCGGGGGCTGAGCTTTGATTTGTGTTCGCACTGTGGTGGGCGAACGTTCATACAAGCGTTTGCTGTTTTGATTGGGGGACGACGTATTTTTATTGATTGGGACCGATGTCTGCGCTGTCTCCTCGGTGGGGGTGGTTTGACACCCAACCAAGAATAAAGCGACCACCCAAGAGTGTTTTAACCGCATGACTACTGCCTTATTTATTAACGACCCGTGATGATACTTGTCTCAAT
>JBFGYW010000137.1:0-8093 GCA_041587235.1 Vibrio sp. | reverse complement strand
TCGCTCATCGCTCTCGGTGATCAAGGGGCGATAACGGGTTTCGACCGGGAAAGTTCGCCCTGACACTTCGATGATCGGCGCATTGGAAAAGTGCTTAGAAAAGCGCTCTGGGTCAATGGTCGCCGAGGTGATGATCACTTTGAGATCCGGGCGCTTTGGCAACAACTCTTTTAAGTAACCGAGAATAAAGTCAATGTTTAAGCTGCGCTCGTGCGCCTCATCAATAATGATAGTATCGTATTGATTGAGGTAGCGGTCGTGCTGAATTTCGGCCAGCAAAATACCGTCGGTCATCAACTTAACTTGCGTCTGCTCACTGACTTGATCGTTAAATCGCACTTTATAACCAATGCTGTCACCGAGTTGAGATTGGGTTTCTTCCGCGATGCGATTGGCCACCGAGCGAGCCGCCAAACGGCGCGGTTGAGTATGGCCAATCACACCAAATTGACCGCGACCGAGCTCCAAACACATTTTGGGTAATTGGGTGGTTTTACCCGAGCCGGTTTCCCCCGCCACAATCACCACCTGATAGTTGGCAATCGCGTCCATGATGTCTTGACGCTTTTGACTAACCGGCAAATCCATCGGGTAGTCGATGCTTGGCGTGTGCTGTTTTTTTAAAGCGACACTGGCCATCGATACGGCGATGTCTTGCGCTATGGTGTCAAATACCGCTTGGCGCGAATCGGCATTGGCGATCTTTTTAGCACCGTGAATGCGGCGCTTAATGCGAAAGCGATCTTTGATCAAACAATCATTAAGGGCATGAAACAGGGTGTTGGCGTCATTGGTGGTCGCCATGGGCGTTGAGTCTTGATTCTTTGACAAAACAATTCCATCGTGTGTGAGAGAAATAACTGTGACCATGATACCACAATTTGCCAACCAGACTCGACTATTGGCCGCGACAAAATCGTGGAAAATATCGCTGACTTCCCAACCAATCAATGACATAGACTGTTCATTTCGACACTTTTCCGAAGCGATTTCATCTATCTTTGCCCTTGGAATTATGGCACAGTAAGTCTACTCTATATCGATACCCATCCTTGGCGATATCGGTTGTTTGACCGCCATCAAATTAGGCAGATAAACGGGGTTAAGCTACTGTATTTCTGTTCTTTGCGAGAGAAAATACCCCAAAGCCTTGGGCTAATAACCGCGCCAACTCAATGAAGAAAACAAGTGAAAGTCGCTGAATTAAAAAAAATCTTAGCTCGAGAATCGATTGCCGACCACCACGACCTTGTCACTGGCGAGGTGTATTTACCCGAGCAGTTGATCGAGGTGGAACAAGACGGGTCGCTATTGTTTCTCCACTTTGACAATGCCCCCGAAGACATCGCCGGCGACGAGGAAGGCCGAGGCTTGGTTGAACACGAAATCGAGCTGCTAAAAGAAAGAATTTATCAAATCTTGACCGAACGCTGTAGCATGCAACAAAAGCAACATGCTTTACTGGCCTTAGTGTTAAGCGGCCACGAAATGTCCAGCTCAGAATTTGTGGCTTTATTGGAGCAACTAGAATAAACGAGGCCTATGCACAGTCCACTACCCTTAATCATTGCCGGTCCCCTTCTCAGACGCAGCGACCAAACGGGTCTGGTTCTATGGCTGGTTACCCGAGAACCCTTAAACGGCGAGTTTATTGTCTACGACCGCCATCAACAGCCTCTTTATCGCGCCTCATTACAAAGTATTGAACAATGCCAAATTGGACAGCAGGCTTGGGTAGTCCTCGCTCACTTTGAGTTCGAGGTGCCGACCGATGTGCCTTTGTACTACCAATTAAATACCCAAGAAGGCGATTTATTCACTCTGCTGCCACATTTGTATTACCAACAAGACGAGGTGATGAGTCAGCAAGGGGCGATTGAGTTTCGCGTCTCCTCTCGTGCCCAACACATCATTCATGGATCTTGCCGTTGCCCTCACACCGACAACCAGGACGCCCTTGCTGCGCTTGCCGCCGAACAACGCGACGTCGGCGCGATGCAACGCCCTGATATGTTGATGTTTACTGGCGATCAGATCTACGCAGACGAAGTGGCTGGCCCGTGCTTGGCGCTGATCCACACGGTGATCAAAGCCCTGGGGTTACCCGATGAACACTTTGCCAAGCTCGAGGTCACCGACAGCCAAGCGCTGTACGGTCACGCCAAGACCTATTACGGCCGCGAATCTTTGCTGCCAAAACAAGGCGCTGAACGCACGCCGTCTTTTTGGCCCTGGTCGCAGGATAAAATTTTTACCTCTGGCAACAGTGCCAATCACTTGATGACCTTTAGCGAATTTTTTGCCATGTACCTACTGGTCTGGTCACCAAGCCTTTGGCAACACTTTGCCAGCGCTTGGCAACAGCCGCCTAACACCTTAACGGACGAGGCAACCACACAGTGGCAGCACGAGAAGGAAAACCTCGACATTTTTGTCGCGGGCTTAAAGGATGTGCAAGCTTTACTGGCACATACCCCCAGCTACATGATTTTTGACGATCACGACATTACCGATGACTGGAACCTGACCATAGGTTGGGAGCAAGCCGTCTATCAACACCCCGATGCGAGGCAAATCATCAATAATGGCTTAATGGCCTATTGGCTCTGTCAAGGTTGGGGCAATGCGCCGCAGCAATTTCCACCGACATTTAAGGACAGTGTGCAGCAATTTTTACAAAAGCCAACCCCTGAGCATCACCTTGAGGCGATCAAAGCGATTGAACAATTTGAAGCTTGGCATTACGTGGTTGATTGCACTCCGAAAATGGTGGTGCTCGATACCCGAACACGGCGTTGGCGTTCTGAGTCGAAAATGAATAAACCCAGCGGTTTAATGGATTGGGAAGCGCTGATTGAAATGCATCAAGAATTGGTTGACCAAAAAGCGGTAGTCTTAGTTTCCGCCGCGCCGATCTTCGGCGTCAAGTTTATTGAAGTCTTGCAACGAGCGGTGACTTGGCTCGGCTTTCCCTTGGCCGTCGACGCGGAAAACTGGATGGCGCACCCCGGTAGTGCCAATACTTTATTAAGCATTTTTACCCATACGCAAACCCCGGCCAATTTTGTCATTCTCTCGGGCGATGTTCACTACTCCTTTGCCTACGACATCAAACTGCGCTTTCGCAAGGCCAAGCCGACCATCTACCAAATTACCTGCAGTGGTATTAAGAACACTTTCCCACAGACCTTGTTAGCGGTGTGTGAGTGGGCCGATAAATACCTCTACAGCCCAAATTCACCGCTCAACTGGTTGACTAAAAGGAAGCGTTTACAAATTCACAAACGCCATCCCGATCGCACCGACAAACATTTGGTCAATCACAGTGCCCTTGGCGAGGTGAAATTGGATCGCGACGGTAAACCGACCGAGATAGCCATTCGCTTGTCCTCGGGTGACGTCATCGAGTTTTTACCTACTGAGGTAGAACGTGATACTCTTTGATAAATCTTACATGAAGGAGCCTTGCTAATGCTCAGTACCTTAACCTCATTAATGAAGTCGTTGCTCGATGACAAGCCCGCCCCCCAATCTGCCCAACCAGAATTGGCCATGGCCTGCTTACTCACCGAAGTGGCTGGGGCTGATCACGACATCAGCGAGCAAGAGCAACAAAGTAAAAAAGCCTTGCTGAAAAAGCTCACCGGGGCCGATGACGGGCAAGTCGATGACTGGCTCGCGCAAGCCAACCAACAAGTCAATCATTCTGCTTCGCTGTTTGACTTTACCTCTCAACTGCGTGAACTCAGTGCGCAGCAGCGATATCAAATGATCGAAAGTATGTGGCAAGTCGCCAATGCCGATGGTCATATCGATCCGCTCGAAGACGCGGTGATCCGCAAGACTGCAGAGCTCTTGTATGTCGATCACAGTCAGTTTATTCGCGCTAAACTCGCGGTAGTCGATGACAATACTCGTTCATAGTGATCACCTTGCTTTGCCGCTTGCCCGCCCTGCAATTTGACCGTGGGTTCACTCACGCTGCAACGGACCGATAGCACGATTGGCCATACCCCATTGCTATCGCCAATCGAGATAACAAAGCACTCAAAAACCTGTCCAAAGGCAAAAAGAAAGCGCGGCCTCATCCCGCGCTTTGAGCTTGCCCTACTTGTTTACTCGCTCAGCCTAAAGGACCAGAAACAATGGTGCTTTTCAAACCGGCAATGATGTTTTCTCCGCTTTCCTTCGCCAACTCTTGATACCAAGAAAGGGTATCTGACATGGGTTGACCATGGGTCACTTGGCTGCGTTTGCGCGCTTTTAGCACCAAGTCTTTCACTCGCTCAACTCGAGCGGTTTGATAGGCTTGTAATGCCGCTTCAATCGAATCATTGTCGACAAAGGCTTGGCCGAGCGCCACCGCATCTTCCATGGCCGCGCAACCACCTTGACCAATATCAGGCGTTGTGCTGTGCCCGGCATCGCCTAATAACGCCACTCGCCCTTTGACTAAGGTGGCAAACGGTTCGATGTCGTGGATCTCAACTCGGTTGGTGGTCTCGGGGTCCAGCGCATCGATTAAATGCTTAACCGGTTGACACCAATCGGCAAAGTATTGACTCAAATCTTGTTTCACTGTGCTTCTGTCTTGAGGTAGGCCTTTGGGTAGAGGCACATCAAAAAAGAAATAAAAGCGATTGTTGGCCACTGGCATCAAAGACACGCGTTTGCCCTCTGCCACATAGGTGGTCCATTGCTCTTTTGGCGCAATTTTTTCATCCAGCTCAACTAAGCCATTCCAATTGACGTAACCGGCATAGCGGCGTTCGACCTGATGTCCCAGTACAAAAGGACGAACCACGGAATGAGTTCCATCTGCGGCAATGACAAAATCGCCACTGGCGCTGCTGCCATCGTCGAAGGTAACTTCAACCGATTGCGCCTTTTGCTCGATATCAATGACTCGTTTGCCAAATTGAACCAAGTCTCTGCCCCACCAATCGATCATCGACGCCTGTAAATCGGCCCTTGCTACCGGATAATGGCGCTCTTGAACTTGGTCAATGAGCGGTAATAAACTAAACTCAGTTAAGGTTTCAGCGCTTAACCCTGAGCGATACGCCATGCTGTTCATTTGACCACCCAACTCATCCATGATGTGCCCCATACCGAGGTGACGCATACATTTTACCCCGTTAGACCATACCGAAATGGCGGCGCCAACCGGACGGATTTCTTTCACTGCTTCATAGATCTCACACTCAATACCCTGTTGTTTAAGCGCTGCTGCTGCAGACATGCCACCCATGCCGGCACCAATAATAATAGCTTTCATAATATCTCCCTATATAACTTACTGGGATATAAGCACAATCTGTTCCAGTTTATGTATCCATACCATTGTGATTAAACGCTTGTATTTCTTAACCATATGGTCAAGAAATTTTCTAATGATAATCATCTAAAGAGAGCAAGCACTCAATTAGTGCATCTTTGCACCAACCTGGTCATTGCTAGCATAAGTATCAAACTTGAGTACAAGGCAAGCTCTTTACCTATAAAGGCAGCAATCTCCGTCGCTATTCTACTCGTGATTTTGTTAACCATATTATTGAGTTTGTTAACCTGCTAGGCTGACCAACTATTTAATTAGATGGGTATCACTGCGTTAACAAACGGATTTCTGCGTTTAGGTAAGTCAATTGATCAAATTGGTGATCAAAAAAATGAATCCGCGTTGGATAAAAGTGCTCTTGATGGTAATCCACGTCAATGGTTTGATATTGCCAGTCCATCGCCTCTTGGATGCGATCAAACACCCCTTCCATGACGCCCCATTGGTTGTGTAACCACGCTGGGTTGGCCGAGTCAATCACAGGCTCACCGTCCACCACCTCAAAAACATACTGACCTGAAAAATCGCACCAGCAATTGATCGTGAGTTCAAATTGATAGGAAATTGGTTGATTATCAAACCAATGATAGAACGCCTTATCGGCCTCATCTTGTCGTCGCTGATCGCTCATTGCTTGTTTGATTGAGTCCGACATTAGCTGATGTATTGTCGACTGTATTGGCTCAGCCCCTGGTACATTCGCGCTATGAGGATTGGCCAGCACTGCCTGCCCCGAGGCTAAAGAGCCGAGAAAAATCATCGTCATCGTTAAACAAATGCAGCACATCCGACTCGTTGCCATAGTCAACCTCACATTGGTATTATCAGGAGTACCTACTTTGCCAAAACCCTGACTTGTGCGTTGCCCTTTTGGCTAAGTGTTGCGGTCACAATGGCACCATTTCCTCCTTGGCTAAGGCAACAGCGATGTACACTTAGCGAGCGCGGTCACATGAGTTTGATCGATGGGGGCAA
The DNA here is from genome assembly GCA_041587235.1 of Vibrio sp. Classification (GTDB taxonomy): domain Bacteria; phylum Pseudomonadota; class Gammaproteobacteria; order Enterobacterales; family Vibrionaceae; genus Vibrio. The sequence continues at coordinate 1,780 of JBFGYW010000137.1, read as the reverse complement.
TGTATAATACCAATCTAACTAAATAGCGGGTCACCCTAGCGGATTAAAAAGCTCAATAACGTCGTTAAGAAAATAACTTGTAGAATAACGATTTAGTTTCCATTGTTGATAAGAAAAGACTTGCCTTGTTCTTAAGCTTGATCACTGCGCTATCATTGACTGCATACTTAATAAGATTGGTATGCGTTCAATACAAGGGTTTAACGCGAGAGCGATGAAAAAGGCGCCATTCAACCACGCCAATCGCCGCGCTGATGGCCAAGGCGGTGGTCAAGATATCTTGCCAAGTGTGGTAATTCATTATCACCATGAGTTGGCCATAGAGAAGTAAGCTCGCCCACAGACGTTTGCGATAGCTTGGGATTATTTTCACCACAGCCCAAACAAGTACCAGCGCAACAGCAGTGTGAGTGCTGTAGTCCAATGACCAACGCGGCCAAAGCGCCCAAACGCGGTCGAGCGCCATCAAACCATAGACCCACAACAGCAAAGCCATCAGCGATGTGAGCAGGATAACACTCGATACACCTTGACACTGCACCTGGGTGCGAGGGCGCCGAGACTGGGCGCGCAAGCCAATAAGCAGTAGCCCGATCAGACCAGGGGTATAGAGATCAGCGAGAATGGCCAACAAGGGATTCATCAGGCTCACCTTGTGCTTGTCTCTTGGTGGTTAAATAAACATAAATCACCACCGCACTGTTAAATGCGATCACCGCCGCCATCAACCAAGAAGGCTGTTTTACCCAATCAATGATTTCAAAAGGCAAATAGATTGCGCCACTGACAATGGCAAACCATTGAGTCCAGCGCATCGAATACCACAACCCCCCGGCTTCAATAAAACGCATACTTGCATACAGGGCAATGATGGCAATCGCGGTGTGATAGTTACTTGGCGTGATTTTGTCGATTTGAGCTTTGAGTAAGGTGGTGATCTCGCGGGCAGAAAAAAGATGGACAATATCAAACATGACTTTCATTTGATGATGGAATTGTTGATAGCCTAAATGAATCAGTAACCAGCAAGTGAAAGCAGCAATGGTACCTTTCGTTGCTTCGGTCACGGCGATCAGTCTTAAGCCTTTATCATAATTGTTCACTCAAGATCTCACTATGCGATAAATAATACCAATTTTATTCCAAGTTGATACCAACTATAAGTTAGATACCAATCTAATTAAGTCTGTGGTTAATGCGAGCGCAGGGATCAAGCTTGAAACTTGGCGACCTCTTTGTTTATAAATACAGGAATTTTCGCCGTTATTCTACAAGTGATTTTCTTAACCATATAAGCGAGTTTCTAACCCGCTAAGGTGACTCGTTATTTTGTGAGATTAGTACAAGCCTCGATGGAAAAAGATTGGCTTCAATACGAAAAAAGGAGAGCCTGCGCTCTCCTTTTTAATTCATAAGCTGACTTTAAAAATTAAAGTGCTGCTTTTGCTTTTTCAACAAGCACAGTGAACGCTGCTTTGTCGAATACTGCGATATCGGCAAGGATCTTACGATCGATTTCGATAGACGCTTTCTTAAGACCGTTGATTAGACGGCTGTAAGATAGACCGTTTTGACGAGATGCCGCGTTGATACGTGCAATCCATAGTTGACGGAATTGACGTTTCTTGTTGCGACGGTCACGGTATGCGTATTGACCAGCTTTTGTTACTGCTTGGAAAGCTACACGATAAACACGTGAACGTGCACCGTAGTAACCTTTAGCTTGTTTTAGAACTTTCTTATGACGTGCACGAGCTTGTACACCACGTTTTACGCGAGG
>JBFGYW010000136.1:0-8404 GCA_041587235.1 Vibrio sp. | reverse complement strand
TAGAATGTGGCGGTGAGTGAGAGATTCGAACTCTCGATACGTTGCCGTATACACACTTTCCAGGCGTGCTCCTTCAGCCACTCGGACAACTCACCGAATTTTGTGTCACATTTGCTGTGAACGGGGCTTAATGTAATCGTTATTGTTTAGAGGGTCAAGGCAAATAAGCCAAAAAAGTTACATTGTTGATTCAACCGCTTACTTATTGACTCATTTGAATAAAATCCGCCCATTTACACTTTTTGATAATAACCAGGTACGCGAAAACAGCGTCGGCAGAAATCTAAAAAACGCCCGTAAACCACACCCATTGCGCAAGAAATTACTGCATTAGAGCTCACCGCAGTCATCATCTGCTCCCAATCGGCACCCACCACCCACAAAATCATGGCATACACCGGCGATTGAAACATGACATAGGCCAATAAATCCGTTATCGATTTGCTCAACTTACTCGTACTCAGACGCGATGATTGCCGTATCATCCAATCTCGAAACAAGCCGTATGGCAGTGCAATAGCAATATTCACCGGTATCGACAAGGTACGTGATGCCAATGACTGCTGCAGTGTCATGCCTGAAATAAGAATTTCAATCAGCATACCGGTAATAAAACAAAATAACACCATTGCAAAAGTGTCCGCTGCTGCATGACGAACACAAAGTGCTCTATTTCCTCTCATTTAAACCCTCAAAAAACCAAGAAATACAGTAAAATTTATCTCCATTAAATCAGCAAAAAGGCAGTTTTGGCATCTGAATTTTAAATAAAAACCAGTTTATACGACCAAATAATTACAAATAAATAGAACTTATACCTATAAAAACAAACCTGGTTCAAAAAACACTCAACCTACTGAGATGAGTCAAAATCTCGGTCAATCCTTTTCACTCTCAATTGAACTTGTTAGTATCCAATTTATTGATACCACCACAACAAGAGTTCATTTTGACACTACAAGAGATCCTCGCCTTACCAGAGCTAGATGGTCAGTTACTCGGTTTAGCCAATACACAAGGCTTTGTCACCGCAATGGCAGCGGCCCCTCAAGTCATACCGCCACAAGAGTGGTTGCCCTTCTTATGGGGTGGAGAGCAAGAAGCGCCTTTTAGTGATGGCGAACAACTCGAGACCTATCTCGATGCCATCATTGCACTATGGAATGAAAGCCGTGCTGCTCTGCTCGAAGGTACTTGGCAATGGCCTGAGCATTGTCAGCTAAGTGATCAAGAAATTGTTACCGAACACACGCGCCTTTTTTGTGAAGGTCTTTTACAAGGCTGGCAATTAACCCGTGATGACTGGGAAACCTTGATGCCCGAGCAAAGTGAAAATAACGCCCTGCTCGGTGGCGTATTACTCTCCATTACCATGTTATACGATCCAGAAACCACATTGATGACGTTACAAGAGCAAGGTATGGAAGGTTTAGACCAATTTGAAGAAGTCTTTCATGCTATACCCACTATGCTAAGCGGTTTGACATTACGTGGTGTTGAATTAGCAGAGCAACAATAGTCGAATGGCTAGCCTTTACGGATAGGAAATAAAAAACGCCACAGAGCTTGGTTCAGTGGCGTTTTGTCAACAAGCTATCTGCTGAGCAGGGTATTAACCATTAAGCTGTTCTGCAAAGTCCAACATGCGATTGAGCGGAATCAAAGAACGAACGCGTGTTGCCTCGTCAACAAAGATCTCATGCGCTTGGTTATCCTCAGATAACGCATTATTAATGGCTTCGAGCCCATTCATCGCCATCCATGGACAATGTGCACAACTTCGACATGTGGCTCCATTGCCAGCCGTTGGCGCTTCAATCAATTCCTTCTCAGGCACCAGTTGCTGCATCTTGTAAAAAATCCCTTTGTCGGTAGCAACCACCAATTGTTTATTGGGTAACGACTTTGCCGCTTTGATCAATTGGCTGGTCGAACCAACGGCATCGGCTAACGCTACAACACTCGCCGGTGATTCAGGGTGAACTAAAATCGCAGCATCCGGATAAACGTGTTTCATTTTTCGCAACGCATCTGCAGAGAACTCATCATGAACAATGCACTCTCCTTGCCACAACAACATATCCGCACCGGTTTTGTTGGCAATGTAGGATCCCAAATGACGATCTGGGCCCCAAATGATTTTCTTGCCTTCACTATCAAGATGCTCAACAATCTCTAAAGCAATACTGGATGTCACGACCCAATCGGCGCGCGCTTTTACCGCAGCCGAGGTATTGGCATAAACCACGACCGTGTGATCGGGGTGAGCATCACAAAATTCGGTAAATTTATCGGCCGGACAACCAAGATCTAATGAACACTCCGCATCGAGTGTTGGCATAAGAATGGTTTTTTCTGGCGTTAGTATCTTGGCGGATTCCCCCATAAAGCGCACGCCAGCAATGATGAGTGTTTGGGCGGGATGACGATTGCCAAATTTGGCCATCTCAAGGGAATCACCGACAAAACCTCCAGTTTCTTCAGCCAAGGCTTGAATTTCAGGATCGGTATAGTAATGGGCGATTAACACCGCATTTTTTTCTTTTAATGCCGACTTAATCGAACGCAAATACGCGTCCTTTTGGGCTGAAGTCAGCGGGGTAGGTTTTGGTGGGAAAGGATATACGGTGTCTATTTTATCTAATATATGACTCATTGCTCAATGTCTGCACAACCCAGAGAATACGCGTATTGTACCCTCCGAGCTATACAAAAACCACCGGCAAAAGCTTTGATATCCGTCTTATTGAGCGAGTTTTGATTTCGCCACTTGAGCTGATGAGCTCTCAGGATACTGATCGATCGCCTGCTGATAATATTTGTTTGCTTGATCACTGCGATTGTTACGGGCAGCGATATCACCGAGTTTCACCAAAGCATCTGGGCGTTTATTTGATTGGTCAAACTTTAGCACAGCAGCAAAACTCTTCGCGGCTTCCGTATCTTGCTTTTTGGCAAAATAAAGTTGCCCTAACCAGTAATGCGCATTAGGAGAAAACGATGAATTGGGGTAATCACTTTGAAACGCATTAAACGCTTTGATCGCACCGTCGTAATCACGCTCTTTTAAAATCAAATCTACCGCATTTTGATAGGCTTTTTGCTCATCAGGACTGGCGCTGTATGTGCCATTTGCCACAGGGTCAACATCACCAGAGCCCGTTGTCACTGCTGACTTATTTTTAACCTCACTGCGCAATTTATCCAACTCAACATACAAATCGCGTTGACGTTCAACCATTTGTTGCATATCGTAATTTTGCTTTTCAATTTGACCGCGTAAGGTGTTGATATCTTGAGACATCTGATCAATTTGTTGCTGCATACGAGCTTGGAGGATATTTTTGCTTTTCAGCAAACGTTCGAGGCGTTCAACATCGGTTTCATTGGCCGGTACTGAAGCTGAAGAAGTGTAGTTTACGGTGCCATTTAAATCCGATACTGGTGCTGGTGCAGCAAGCACTGGGCTTGCTGCACTTGCCAGTAACACCAGCGAAATGGCTCGCTTAAAGTTACTGCTCATCATAATGTGTCCTTAAATTAGTACACGATGACTGCGCGACGGTTTTTCGCATAAGCTTGTTGGCTTTGACCTAGTACCAACGGCTTTTCTTCACCGTAGCTAACAATTGACATTTGGCTTGCTTGAACACCAAGTGCTTGTAGGTATTTTTCGACCGCTTCAGCACGACGCTCACCCAATGCGATGTTGTATTCAGGCGTACCACGCTCATCAGCATAGCCTTCGATAGTCACTTTCACGCTTGGGTTGCTGCTTAGGTAATCTGCGTGTGCCGCAAGCATATCTTCATAATCAGCAGAGATCGTTGAGTTATCAAAAGCAAAGAAAATGGTTTGGTTCTCACGAAGTGCTTGCTCTTTTAGCTCTTGGTCAGAAAGTTGCGCTTGTTGGTCAACCGCAGAAATAACGGTTCCTTGGCTCGCATCGGCTGTTTGTGCAGCTTGGTTAGTTTGCGCAGACGCAGCAGATGCAGCGTCATCGCTAGAGCTACAAGCAGCCATCGCCATAACAGGAAGAGCGATCATTAGGCCTTTAAAAATTTTATTTAATTGCATCTTATATTTTCCTTAGTTTATAAACTTATTACTACAAAAATGGAGACCATGCAGGTGCACGAACTAAACCATTTGTAGCAGGTAGTCTAGCTTTAAATCGTCCATCTATAGAGACCATAGAAAGAACATTTTTATTGTTGTACATAGAACTGTATATCACCATGGCACCATTTGGTGCGATACTTGGCGATTCATCCAGTCGAGTCGAAGTCAATACTTGGACTGCCCCCGTCTCTAGATCCTGTTTTGCAAGACGATAACCAGCTTGGCTTTGATTGACCATCACCAAAAATTTACCATCTGGTGTGATCTGTCCGCCTAAGTTTTGGCTACCCTGCCATGTAAGACGTTGCGTGGATTTGCTGTCCAAATTTACTCGATATATTTGTGGTTTACCACCCCGATCAGAGGTAAAAATCAAAGATTTACCATCTGGGTACCAGTAAGGCTCCGTATTGTTCGAGCGCCCTTGTGTGATCTGAGTGATTTTTTTGGTATTCAAGTCCATCACGTAAACTTGTAGGCTGCCGGTTTTCGATAACACTAATGCGAGCTTACTGCCATCAGGAGAAAAAACTGGGGCGCCGTTGTGACGTGGAAAGCTGGTTAACTTCTCGGTTTTTCCTTGATAAATGTCCATCATAAAAATTTCTGCATGACCATTTTGGAAACTCACATAAGCGAGTTTTTTTCCATCGGGTGACCAAGCGGGCGACATTAATGGCTGTTTAGAGCGCAGGACTAATTTTTCGTTGTAACCATCGTAATCGGCAATTCTTAATTCATACGGATAGCGCGCTTTTTGATCGACAACCACATAAGCAATTCGCGTCAAAAAAGCCCCTTTTTCACCCGTTAATTGTTCATAAATTAAGTCCGAAATACGATGCGCGTATTCACGCATACGATTGCCGTCAATTTTAGCAATACGGGATAACAAAATATGATCATTGGAAGCGACAAGTTGGCCATCTGCAGACAAGCCTTTGCTCTGACCACCGGTGAGATGGCCGCGAACCGTGTCAATCAATTGATACTTGATTACATATTGACCATTGGCGTCTTGTGAGATGGTCCCTGTAAGTAAAGTATCGACGCCCATTTTGGTCCAGGCATCAAAATTGACCTCTTTATCTGTGTGAGGTGTTTGCGGCATTTTATTGACCGCAACAGGGCTAAACTTGCCACTGCGTTGCAGATCCGATGACACCACAGCAGCGATGTCTGATGGCAATTCCCCCTGCCCTTGCCACTGAAATGGCACAATGGCAATAGGCCTTGCTGAATCAATACCATCAGTAATGACCAGCTCTAATGCCGCTCTTGCTGGAGCGAGTGCACAAGTCACCAGCAAGGTAAATCCAATTATCAGTCGTTTAATCACAACATCATCCCTTATAGTTCTACCGTTAAATTGATATCTTTAAGCTTGTTAATTACATCCGGATCTTTCGGGGCAGGAAAGTTCGCCACCTGTGTAATCGCACTTTTCGTGGCAGAGCACAAACGACTGTCACCGCTGAGTACTGCGACATTACCTACGACAAAACCATTGCCTGCTGAGATCAGTTTCATGTTAACTCGGCACGTTTTTCCTTTCAGGTAATCCTGAGCAATTAATTTGTTTTGTATTAATTGCTTGTATATCGTCGAGTATTTAGATACTTCATTGTTAACCTGTCGCTGTTTCGCCGCACTGTTTTGTGAGCTTTCTGCCTCTAAGCCATCAAATATACTGTCGAGTGCCTGTTCGGTTTCTTGTTTTTCGCGGGCGGCTTTCTGCGCCGCTTCTTTCGCTGCCTTTTCACGCGCCGCTTTCTCGGCGGCTTCTTTGGCAGCCTTCTCACGCGCTGCTTTCTCGGCGGCTTCTTTGGCAGCCTTCTCACGCGCTGCTTTCTCGGCGGCTTCTTTGGCAGCCTTCTCACGCTCGGCTTTTTCTGCAGCTTTTTGCTTTTCTAAACGCTCTTGTTCAAGTTTACGCTCTTTGGCCTCGCGCGCTTGTTTTTCCGCTTTGGCTTTTTCAAGTTGCAGTTGACGTACCCGTTCTTCCTCTGCTTTGCGATTTTTTTCAAGTTCTTCGGCTTGTTTTTTCAACTGCTCTAATTTGTCTTGTTGCTGTTGCTGCGCTTTTTCTTTTTGCTGACGTATTTGTTGCGCTTGCTGACGAACCAAATTTGGGTCAATCACCACCGCTTCTACCATCTGACCACTTGACGCATCTTCTTCAAATTCAAAGTCCGAAGATAAAAATAAGATCGCAATCAAAAGCAAATGCGCAACCAAAGAGACGATTAACGCCCCTTTAAGCTGACTTTTGGGTTTGGTTGTATGCTCTTTCATGAATGGTTAGTTTTCGCTATTAAAATCCGTTAACAAGCCCACTTTGGCAATACCAGCACGACTCAGTTGATCAAGAACTAAGACAATATTTTCATACGAAGTGGCTTTATCACCCCCAACAGCGACCGGTGAGTTAGGATTTAATTCACGGGCGGCTTGTACACGTGATATCACCTCTTCAATCGATAAGTTTCGCTCAAAATCATCATTGTCCACGCTCACACCAAGCTTGCCCTGTTTATCAACTTCGACAATAACAAAACTGGCATTATCGTCACCCATTAACTCTTGTGCGGTTTTCGCCGTTGACGCTTGTGGGAGGTTGACATCGACCCCTTGGGTTACAAAGGGTGACGTCACCATAAAGATGATCAACAACACCAACATCACATCGATATAGGGTACGACATTGATTTCCGCCGTCATCCGGCGTTTTTTGCGTTGATATCCTGGCATGACTGATTAATCCTTGCTTGTCGACGAGATCACTTGACGGTGAAGAATACTGTGAAATTCTTCAGCAAAAGTGGCATAACTGTGCTCAAGCTTACTCACTCTGTTCGTCAAACGGTTATACGCCATGACAGCAGGAATTGCGGCAAATAAACCCATTGCCGTCGCCACTAACGCCTCTGCAATACCTGGCGCCACCATTGCTAACGTGGCTTGCTTTACTTGTCCCAAAGCGATGAAGGAGCTCATAATGCCCCAAACGGTACCAAACAGACCGATATAAGGACTGATCGAACCCACCGTGGCCAAAAAAGGCAAATGGGTTTCAAGCTCTTCGACTTCTCGCGACACCGAGACTCTCATAGCACGACTTGCCCCTTCCATCACAAACTCAGGCGAAGCGTTGTGATTGTTTCGCAAACGCAAAAACTCCATAAAGCCGGAATAAAAAATTTCTTCGCTGCCGGTTATCTCGTCTTTGCGTTTTTTTGCATCTTGATAAAGGGAGCTTAAATCTGCACCAGACCAAAATTTATCTTCAAAATCACTGGCTTCTTGCGTTGCTGCTGATAACACTTTTGAGCGTTTAATGATCATCGCCCATGAAACAACAGACATAGACAATAAGATCAACATAACAATTTTGACCAGCAAACTCGCCTGAAGGAATAAATCTAAAATAGATAATTCGCCATTCACTTTATTTAATCTCCCCAAAAATCGCTTTTGGTATCGCAATAGGTTTCATTTTAAGATTGTCTATACATGCTACTTTAACTAAGCTTTTACACAATATCTTACCGTCAGCATTGACTAACTCTTGACAAAACGTCAACGAAGCGCGTTTTTTTTCATCGATTGCTGTGTTCACTGTTAATAAATCGTCAAGTTTTGCCCCTGCGATATAGTCGATATCCATATGTCGGACTACAAAGCCAACATTTTGTTCCAGTAAGCTTTGCTGACTTACCCCGCAAGCCCTCAACATCTCTGTTCTCGCCCGCTCAAAGAACTTCAGATAATTCGAATGGTACACGACTCCGCCGGCGTCGGTATCTTCGTAATAGACACGTACAGGCCATCGAAATACTTGTTCATTCATTTTAATAATCACCACGCTTATAAACGATGAGAATTACTATACATCATATCCTTGTTTTTTAACCAGAATAAACTCTTCAATCGCAACAATTGCTCACGGAAAATATTTTATCTGCAAATAATCCGTTCAATGCGTTCAAGGTGTTATTGCTTAAAAGAGGGTATTCTTTATTCAAAAAGATTGATAAGGCAAAGAATAATTATATGCTTCCGATGTTATTCACTATTTGGAACTTGCCAGAAAGAAACAAGCGTTGTTTTGCTTTATAGGACGTGAGACTTGATAGGACGTGAGAAACAACTCACTCGCCTTCGGTTAACCAAGTCAATTGAAGTCAAAATGCGAAAAGCAACGCAAGGCCGTCAGTCTCATTGGTATCGCATTTTACCTAAATCGCTGGCACCAGCGGACAAAAAAACCACCGCAAGGGTG
>JBFGYW010000135.1:0-8468 GCA_041587235.1 Vibrio sp. | reverse complement strand
GTTGGTTGAACGTAATAACCGTTCCCCACGCTCGATTCGCCCTGCGCCGCTTCGCCACCAAACAAGACTTGCGCGCCCTCTTTACGACCAATGTTGAGGTAGGAGAGAATTTTCTCAAATTGTTCCAGTGAAGCTTGAGCGCCCACTTGTGTCTCGGTATCCATTGGGTTGCCTTGCTTAATGGTTTTCGCTCGCTCAATCACTCGCTCAATGAATTTCTCATACACTGACTCTTGTACCAACACCCGCGATGGACAGGTACACACCTCTCCTTGATTAAAAAAGCCCAGCAATAAACCTTCTACGCATTTATCTAAATAGGCATCTTCATGATCAAAAATATCGGCAAAATAAATGTTGGGAGACTTACCACCTAATTCCACTGTTGATGGAATTAAGTTGGCCGCTGCGCATTTCAAAATATGCTGTCCCACTTGGGTCGACCCCGTAAACGCCAACTTGGCAATACGCTCACTTTGCGCCAATGCTTGGCCGGCTTCTGCGCCAAAGCCATTGACCACATTAACGACGCCAGGGGGAATCAAATCGCCAATTTTTTCCATTAATACCAATATCGATACTGGAGTTTGCTCGGCCGGTTTTAATACCACACAGCATCCAGCCGCTATCGCTGGGGCTAATTTCCATGCCGCCATTAACAACGGAAAGTTCCACGGGATAATTTGCCCAACCACACCAACCGGCTCAGGAAAATGGTAAGCCGCTGTATTGACATCTAACTCTGAAGCGCTGCCTTGCTGAGCCCGCATGCAACCGGCGAAATAACGAAAATGATCGACAACCAATGGCAAGTCCGCATTCAGTGTCTCGCGAATGGGTTTGCCATTTTCCCAGGTTTCAACCACGGCAAGCTCTTCTAGGTTCGTTTCTATGCGGTCGGCAATTTTCAGCAACACATTAGAGCGCTCAGCGACACTGGTTGCCGCCCACTGAGATTTTGCACGGTGTGCTGCGTCGAGCGCGAGATCAATGTCTTCTTGTGTCGAACGGGCGACTTGGCAAAAGATTTCACCATTGACTGGGCAAAGATTATCGAAGTATTCACCTTGCGAAGGTTCAATCCACTCCCCGCCAATGTAGTTTTGGTAGCGTGACTTAAAGGTGATGTTTGAATCTGGGGTTCCGGGTTGGGCATAAATCATAACTCGTTCCTTTTATGACGTGTGACACGGTATTGTTATTAGTCTGTTTTTATTATGGATTTTTCACAGTTCATTTGACTGCACCCGTTGAATAGGCAAAAGGCAAGCCAAAGCAAGCAAACTTGCCAATGCGGATATTTAACATTATGATTACATTTGATTTACAACTGTTGCGTACTCACTCATTTGAACGCCAATACACACATAATGACGGTAAAGTGTGCCAATTTGACACACCCACACTGTAACAAGGTGGCACAATGAAACAGCCGACACTGAATCACAACTTACACTGGCTAGACACGTCATGGCATCGCAGTAAGCAAGCGGGGTTACTCCAGCACCACGAAGGGGAGGAATGGCGTTTAGACCGAGTTCAACTCGAAGAAAGAAAACAACAGTTGGCACATTTGATTGATATCTCAACTCGCTTCGCCGTGCCTTTATTTGAACAACACTTTTCTCGCACAAAAAGTCGGCTGATCTTAACGGATCATCAAGGCGTCATTGTTTCAGAATGGGGGGAGCGGCGCTTTGCCAACAAGTTTGCGGCCATAGCGCTTGAAAGCGGCGTCTGTTGGCAGGAGAACCTCAAAGGGACTAATGCCATTGGCACCGCATTAATCGAAAAGAGCCCCATCACGGTGATCGGAAACCAACACTTTATTGACCACCACCATTTTATCAGTTGCTCGGCTTGCCCTATTTTCGATCATCAACACAATCTCATCGCGATTTTGGATATCACCAGCGAACAACAAATACACCAAAGCGATACTCCTGCGCTGATTCAAGCGATGGTCAAAATGATCGAAAATGAATGGTTGTGCAGCCACCCGCAAGGAGACACTCGCCTTGAATTTGCACTCAGTCAACCCATTTTAGGTTCCGGGTGGCAAGGCATCGCGGTTGCCGACAGGCATGGGAAGATTGTTGCCCACAACGCAATGGCTGGGCAATTACTCGACCAAGCACCACTTATCGGCAAAAGTCTTGATGCCTTGATCGCCTCTTGCCAAGATCGATTTGTTTATCAAATGCAAAACAAATCAAACACAAGTACGACGTTTACCTCGGATCCTTTTGTGCCCTCTTGCCCACTTCATTACGGTGAGCCACGCATCGAACAAGCTTGGCAGCAAACCTGTCAACTGATAGACCAAGACATTGCCATTTTGATTGAAGGTGAAACCGGTGCAGGCAAAAATGAATTCGTCAAACAACTCCACCAACACTCAAAGCGCAACCAACAGCCGCTGATTGCCGTCAATTGCTCCGCCCTGCCCAAAGATTTACTCGAGGCGGAATTGTTTGGCTACGCCCCTGGCGCATTTACAGGGGCTAATCCTAAAGGTTATCAAGGCAAAATACGTGCGGCTCACCAAGGCCTGTTATTTCTCGATGAAATTGCCGATATGCCATTAGAGGCTCAAGCACGCTTACTGCATGTATTACAAGATAAAAAAGTGATCCCCGTAGGCTCTAACCACTGCCATGATGTCGATATTTACCTCATCACCGCCAGTCAGGAAAATTTAGCAGAGCTAGTCAAACAAGGGCGATTTCGCCAAGACCTGTATTTCCGTATCAATGGTTTTAAAGCAACCTTACCGCCTCTGAGAGAAAGACAAGACAAACAAGCACTCATTGAAAAGATTCATCGTCAATACGCCGACAAATCACAGTGTATTGATCAACCGTTAATGGACACCCTGCTCCGCTACCCCTGGCCAGGCAATCTCAGAGAGCTCGATAGCGCAATTAAAGTGGCTTCACTTCTGAGCAAAGGCCTCTCTTGTCTAGGGTTCGACCAATTGGTCGATGACTTTAAGCAGCGCTTACGCGATGACCATTCTAAAGACTTAACGCCTTGTCGCGTTGATGATAGACAGGAGAACGATGACGTTTCCGCAGAGCTCAAAGCGACCATTGAACAAACGCTGCTGTCCACCTATTATCGCTTACAAGGAAACATCAGCCAAACGGCACAAGCTCTAGGGATCAGTCGTAACACCGTTTACCGAAAGCTCAAGAAGCTTGGCATTGATCCTTCTCATTAAACGTAACACAGCGATCATTGCGCTTTTAAACAACGGTGCTTTTAAACAACGGGGAGCTTTTAAAGGCCCCCATGGATTAGCATACTCGAGTTGGTTATCAAAGACAGAAAATCTATGTTCGAGGCTTCCCTTCACCCATCTTATTGTTGAACTCATTTATTGAGTGTCCCCCTATTGTTTTTCTCTCATTTTGTTATGTTAGTGGACTGTTCTTTATTGAATTTGGAGGCACACATGCCTAGCTCAATCATTGATTTTTGGTTTAACCAAACCACGCCAAAGCAATGGTGGCAAAAAGACCCTGAATTTGACGCCATTATTAAACAGCGCTTTGGCAACCTTCACCGGTAAGCAAGTGCTGGTGAATTACACTCCTGGCGACGTGATGCACAAGGTGCACTGGCAGAAATTATCATTCTCGACCAATTTTCTCGCAACCTCTTTCGCGATCAAGCCGCTGCCTTCGCCAATGACACTATGGCGCTGACTTTATCGCAAGTGGCCATAGAAAAAGGATTTGACCAAGCTCTAGTGCCCGCTCAACGATTGTTTCTTTATATGCCCTACATGCATAGTGAATCGGCGCACATCCACCGCGAGGCCGTGCCTTTATTTGAGTCGCTTGGTCTTGAGCACAACCTCGAGTACGAATTGCAACACAAGGCGATAATTGATCGCTTTGGCCGTTATCCACATCGCAATGCGCTGTTAAACCGGCCGTCAACAAAGCAAGAGATCGAATTTTTGCAGCAACCCAACTCTCGCTTTTAGCCTACCGAAATGTGTGCGCCAGATTCAGGGTTCTCACTGACGGTATTGATACCCTTAGACAAGTTGTCTAGTCTCATCCATCAACTCGTCATTTAAGGTCACTATGGTCAATCAAATAACAACATCGCCTCAAGGCCCAAGCCTGTCAGAATTTATTCAAGGCTATTGGCGCCTTGCCGATTGGGGCATGACACCGCAACAGAGACTTGGGTTTATCAAACAACACCTTGAGTTAGGCATCACCAGTGTCGATCACGCCGATATCTATGGCGATTACCGCTGCGAGCAACTGTTTGGCGAAGCAATCAAACTCGAGCCATCTTTGCGTGATAAAATGCAAATCATCACCAAGTGTGACATTAAACTAACCCGTCCTGACTTTCCTCAACGCACAATTAATCACTATGACACCAGTCGTGAGCATATTATTGCCTCAGTCGAACAGTCTCTGCAGCGCTTACGAGTCGATCACCTTGATCTCTTGCTGCTGCATCGCCCAGATGCGTTAATGGATGCCGATGAAGTCGCCACGGCCTTTGACGATTTAAAACAACAAGGGAAAGTCTCCCATTTTGGGGTGTCTAATTTTACCGCTCGTCAATGTGAACTGCTTCAATCTCGCCTTGACGCACCATTAGCCACCAACCAAATTGAGATTAACCCACTCAATATCGACTGTGCCTATGATGGTACGCTCGATTACTTGCAGCAGTATCGCGTTCGTCCCATGGCATGGTCATGTTTGGCAGGCGGAGAAATATTCTCAGGCCAAGCAAAGCAGCACCAGCGAGTGCGAGAGGTATTGTGCGAGCTGCAAGAAGAGCTCGGTGCCGAGAGCATAGATCAAGTCATTTATGCTTGGGTGATGCGCCTTCCTGGCAAGCCTTTACCCATCATCGGGTCTGGAAAAATTGACCGTCTTCACCGTGCGGTTAAATCGCTTGAATTGACATTCACTCGCGAGCAATGGTATCGCGTATGGGTGGCCAGTAAAGGCCACCCCGTCCCCTAAAGATACACCGCGCAACATCCGTGCCCTTATTTAATGGTCAACCATTTACCTCCATCTTGTTCTCTTAAGGCGTTGCGACCAGCGCCTTCTGTTCTTTCTTATCTCATGAAACCTTATCACCATACCACGCCGGTAATTTAAGTGGCTAGCTTGTTGACAACCCAAGGTAAATTGCCCATTATGCCTGCCCCTTATGAACCTATTTGAATTTAGGCGACCCCAATGGCAAAGAGTCAGCCGGTACTGCCTTGGTCATTGAAGCCCCAAAAACAATCATCACCACACATTGAGTTTCACCATGCAATTTGGATTTAAAACCCGCTTAAACCTATGCGCTTTAGTCATTTTAGCTGCAGCCTTGATCTGCTCGTCCCTTTTGAGTTATCACTCTAAGAAGTCCCTTATTGATCAGCAAATTACTACTCTTGGTCAATCGACATTAAGCTATGAATCGCGCGCCGTCAGTCGCTGGTTAGAGCAACACGTGAGAAGTTTAAATGCCCTCGCTCAGCAGGTTGCTACGTTGGAAGATCACTCAGCGATTGGTCCTTTGCTGCAAAATCTTAATACCAGTTTGGACTTTACCAATGTCGCCTATGCTGTGCAGGGACAATCGACCTTAGTGAGCGCAGACGGCACACTGTCAACCTACCGTCCGTTCCAGCTCAATCCAAGTACTCGTCTCTGGTATCAATTGGCGACCCAATCACCGGGCATTCAACTGACCGACATTTATCGCGATACCGTGACCAAAAAACCAGTGATCAGCGTTTCGATTGCGGTCAAAAAGCAAGGGCAATTACTGGGTGTCTTAGTGGGTGACTTAAGCCTAGATACCCTATTGAACATGGCCAATAACGTCGACTTTAAAGGTGGTTATGCCATCTTGCTCGACAAAAACCTCAACGTGCTCGCCAGCCCAGTTGCCCAGCAGATTGGCTCGCCCTTAAGCGACTATGATCCCAAGCTCTCGGTCTTAGAACAGCGCATTAAACAAGACAACCAAGGACAAATTGAATACCAAATGTCTGGGGTCAATAAAGTCGGTTACTTCAGCTCCGTTACCCTAGCAGGTCAACGCGCCTTTGAGATGCTCATTGCTGTCGATAAAGACGCGCTATATGCGACCTTGCGCCAAGAGTTGTCTAACAGCTTGTGGTTTACTCTCGGCTCGATTATCTTAGGTGGCGTTCTAATGTACGGCGCGATGACTCGACTCTATCGCCCGATTATTGCCCTGCGTGACTTAACACTCGAGCTGTCTTCAGGCGATGCCGATCTCACTCGTCGCCTGCCGGAAAAAGGCCGTGATGATCTTGCTGTGATCGCCCGTTCAATTAATCAATTTATCGGTCATTTACAGGCTTTAGTCACCGACATTGCCCAAGCCTCGAACCAAATCGACCAAGGATTAAACAAAGCCGAGTCGGTCGCAAAAGACAATCGTAACGTGCTGATTAGCCATCAGTCAGAAACTGAGCAAGTCGCTTCCGCGGTGACAGAAATGAGCTCAACGGCTGACTCTGTGGCACGAGGGGCACAAGATGGCGCGGACTTAGCTCAAAAGCTGACCGGACTTGCCAATCATTCGCACCAATCGATTTCCCATACCTCCAATGACATGGGCGCATTGGCCGATGAATTATCAAAGGCCTCCGGCCAAGCGCACCACATGAATGAAGAAGCGCAGCAGATCACGCAGGTCTTAGATGTCATTCAAGGTATTTCTGAACAAACCAACTTATTGGCGTTGAACGCGGCAATTGAAGCGGCTCGAGCTGGAGAGGCCGGTCGTGGTTTTGCCGTGGTGGCTGATGAAGTGCGCGCCTTGGCTGCTCGTACGCAGACCAGTACCCAAGAGATCAGCCAGATGCTCGATAGCTTAAATCACGGAGCCACTAACGTAGTGGCAATGATGGACAGCACCCGTGGTCAGTTCGATAATACGGTATCGACCACGCAAAGCGCGTTGACCACCATTAGCGATATTAATGTTCAAGTCGCAGGCTTAGAAGACTCTAATGCCAATATTGCCACTGCCGCTGAGGAACAAAGAGCAGTAACCGAAGAAGTCAGCCGTAACATCAATCGCATCAAAGAAATTGCGGAGCACTTAACCCAAAGCGGTCAAGAGGTATTAGCGTCCACCGAACAAGTCTCTGAAGTTAACCGTCGATTGCGCAGTCACCTGAGTCGTTTTAAGGTATAAAACCTCGTTGTTCGCTACGACAAGCGCCTCTTAAGTGACAACGCTTTTAAACCTACAAAATTTATACGTATAAAAAATCCCCAGTTTCCTTTGGGTACTGGGGATTTTTTTATCTTTCGTGCTGAGAAGAATTAAGCGTTCGGGTTTTGCATTTTTTGCTGAGCGGCTTCCACTTTAGAAAAGTCGAGGCCAAGTTCTTCGACAGCTTGTTTGATTAAGGAAGGGTTTTGCATCACCTGCCCCATCAAGGCTTTGAGATCCTCTTCGGGTAAGCCAAGCTGACTAATGGTTGCCATGGCCGCCAAAGGGTTTTGGGTCAAGGTTTCAAATACTTCGCGGATCTGCTCGTCACTGACCTGATGTTTTTTGAGTAAAGCAATAATTGGGTTCATCTTTTTTCCTGTGAACATCAAAAACTTGCTCTCAGTGTATCACTGTTCGCTCAGAAGACAATTGCCTTACTACGAATGAGACAAGCCAAAACCTCTCCTCGCTCTCCACTGAATAAAATTAAGAGATCTCACGCATTATTAATAAAATGAGAGACCGCTAGCAATGTTGTATAATACACATCTTGCCCGCTTGCCAACCACATCAAAAACAACCAAGCTTAAATTACTATACCATCGAGGTAAGGCACGTATTAATCGGTACCCTCCCTTATCGATACTGGCTACTGTCCGCTAAAAAAGAGTGAGTGAATGGAACCTGAGTTTGACCCGCTGCACCCACCGAGTGTGTTTACGAAATTTTGCCATTTGGTCATTTTCTTTCTTGCCACTGTGTGTGCCCTGTTAATGTTTCAGATCACCGTCCACCAAGCCGAGTTAAAAGTTATCGAGAATGCCACGAAACAAGGCAGCCAAGTCGTCAATTTAACGCAGGGGTTTATTCGAGCTTATTCGAATTTTGAGCAGCAATACGCGCCAGGTATTTTGCCCAATCCAGCGCTGTTTCGCACCCAAGCTTTACAACTCGCTCAGTTAGATAAATTGTATGGCGGCGCCTTGCACTCAGAAGTCATCGGACTTTACGGCCGAGCAATCAAACGCGGCCCCAAAGATCAAGACATGTTTGCCAAAATGCAACAAATAGAAGAGCAGCATCAAGAGGGGCTTATCACTTCGCGGTTAGAATATTCCGACCGCTCACTACATCGAACCTATTGGCCTTTTTACGCCATCGACAAGACCTGTATTGATTGTCACAACCGCATTCAACAACTCCCTCCAGAGCAACAATGGCAAATGGGC
>JBFGYW010000134.1:0-8482 GCA_041587235.1 Vibrio sp. | reverse complement strand
GAGATCTACGGGCAGTTCGACGAGCAGGGGGCCGTGAGTCAGTCCGATCGCTGCATCGCCTGCGGTAACCCATACTGCGAGTGGAAGTGTCCGGTTCACAACTACATCCCCCAATGGCTCAAACTGGCCAATGAAGGGCGCATTTTAGAGGCTGTCGAACTGTCTCACCAAACCAACAGCTTGCCAGAAGTGTGTGGCCGAGTGTGTCCACAAGACCGCTTGTGTGAAGGCTCGTGTACCCTCAACGATGAATTTGGCGCCGTGACCATCGGCAATGTCGAAAAATACATTACCGACAAAGCCTTTGAGATGGGCTGGAAACCCGACATGTCTAACGTTGAATGGACGGACAAAAAAGTCGCCATCATCGGCGCCGGGCCCGCGGGTCTGGCTGCGGCCGATGTACTGGTTCGCAATGGTGTCAAACCAGTGGTCTTTGACCGCTACCCAGAAATCGGGGGATTGCTGACCTTTGGTATCCCTTCTTTCAAATTGGAAAAAGGGGTGATGGAAAATCGCCGCCGCGTCTTTACTGAAATGGGCGTAGAGTTCCAACTCAATGTTGAAGTCGGTAAAGATGTCTCGATGCAAAGCTTGGTCGATGAATACGATGCGGTCTTTTTGGGTGTCGGCACCTATAAATACATGCGCGCTGGGCTTGAAAACGAGGATGCACAAGGGGTTTATGATGCCTTGCCATTTTTGGTCTCAAACACCTACAAGGTGATGGACTTGCCCACTGACGATCCTTATCTCGATATGGCCGGTAAAAAAGTCGTCGTACTTGGCGGTGGTGATACGGCGATGGACTGCGTGCGTACCTCGATTCGTCAAGGGGCGCAAAACGTTATCTGTGCTTACCGCCGTGATGAGGCCAATATGCCTGGCTCGCGTCGCGAAGTGAAAAACGCCAAAGAAGAAGGCGTGAATTTCATGTTCAACTTGCAGCCACTGGGCATTGAGGTCAATGCCCAAGGTCAAGTCACCGGTGTCAAAGTGGTCAAAACCGCGCTTGGTGAACCTGATGACGCCGGCCGTCGTCGCCCAGAGCCGGTGGCGGGCAGTGAACACACTCTCTCAGCGGATGTGGTGATTATGGCCTTTGGTTTCCAACCTCATCAGATGGATTGGTTATCGCCGTTTGGGGTTGAACTGGACCAATGGGGCCGTATTAAAGCGCCGTCGAGCCAATCGTTCCAATACCAAACCAGCAATGAGAAAATCTTTGCCGGTGGCGATGCCGTTCGCGGCTCTGATCTCGTGGTCACCGCCATTGATGAAGGTCGCAAAGCCGCTGAAGGGATGTTGGACTTCTTAGAGGTATAATCCCGGTCTCGTAACTCGCGACATGCATCTTATCAAGCCCCGTCTCCTCTCGTGAGTCGGGGCTTTGTTATTATTGTCGCGAGAGTATGGGGCAAAATGATCCACCCAAACCGTGATAGATAAGTGATTTTGTGCCATCATGAGACTCTATCGCCAGCGAGTATAGGTCATGTTTCGAATTCCCTTTTTCTGCCTATTTTGTCTACTCACCTTAGGAGCCTGTAGCATGAATCAACCTTTTAAAGCCAAAATTGACTCACCTTGTGGTGATAAACCCAATTGTGTCGCCAGTGTTGATCAGCGCGAAGACTTTCACATTGCCCCGTGGACCATGACCCCAAGCGCCAGTTTTATTCAGATCGTTTCTGCTATTCAGAGTGTTCCCAGTAGTAAACTGATCAATAAAAGTGACGATTACGCCCACTTTACCTTTACCAGTCGCTGGCTAAAATTTGTTGATGACGTCGAAATACAGCGTCAAGGAGATCAAATACAGTTGCGCTCCGAATCTCGAATCGGCCATTCTGACTTTGGTGTCAATCGCAAAAGAATGCAGAAATTGACACAAAAACTCAAACAGCTCAGCCTTATCATCTAGTTGGCCGTCGAGATCTTTTGTTATACTCAATCTTTATTCGCCAATAAATGACTTAAACAATGAAAAAAATCGGAATCATCGGCGCGATGGAGCAAGAAGTCGCGATCCTAAAATCAGCCATGCAAGACATGCAGAGCTCACAAAAAGGCGGCTGTCAATTTTATCAAGGCCACATTGAAGGCGTGCAAGTCATCTTATTGCAATCGGGGATCGGTAAGGTAGCGGCCGCTGTCGGGACCGCGATATTGATCAGCGAATTCCAACCTGACGCCATCATCAATACCGGCTCCGCGGGCGGTTTTGATCCTTCATTAAACTTGGGCGATGTGGTGATTTCCACTCAAGTGCGCCATCACGATGCCGATGTGACCGCCTTTGGTTATCAGATCGGACAAATGGCCGGACAACCCGCTGCCTTTGACGCTGATCCAGCCCTAATTGAGTGGACCGAACAAGCCCTTGCCACGGTTTCTAATCCGCCTCACGTAGTGCGCGGCTTGATTTGTACGGGTGACCAATTTGTCTGCAGCAGTGAAAAACAAAACTGGATTCGCGATCAATTTCCTGACGTGATTGCGGTAGAAATGGAAGCCGCCGCCATTGCCCAGACCTGTCACCAATTTGCTATCCCTTTTGTTGTGGTGCGCGCCATTTCGGACGTGGCAGATAAAGCGTCACCGATGAGCTTTGAAGAATTCTTGCCATTGGCGGCGAAAAGCTCTTCAGAGATGGTCACCACTATGCTGAAACAGCGACAAGGATAATAGCGATGTCGGATGGGGCAGCGATGTTATCGTCATTTGGACCGGTTTTGATTTTGGCCTTTGGCTTACTGATACACAGCCTGTTACCTATCCCACCGGCTTTTCACCCGCTCACTTGGTGGAAACAATTCGCCTTACAATTGGCCAGTAAGGTTAACCATGGCCAAGGCCCCTACCGCCAGTTGGCCGGCGTCTTGGCTTGGGCTTTAATGATTTTGCCCAGTGCCGCTTTGTTATGGGCTTTAAGCAGTCTCGTTTGGCAAGATTTGCTCTATCAACTGGCCCTGTTGCTGCTGGCACTGGAACTGCGCCCCGTGTGGCAAAATACCCAAATGGTGATCAGCGCCCTTCAACAAGACGACAAACAACAAGCGCGCCAAGTACTTAATCGCCTACTCAATCGCGACTGTGACACCCTCTCCCCCCTCGGCATTGGCAAAGCCTGTGCCGAATACCTGATTCTCGGCTTGGCCAAGCACGCTTGGGCCACGGTGTTTTGGTTTGTCCTTACCGGCGGAATCGGTGCATTACTGTATCGATTATGCAGTGAGCTCAGCCGGGTTTGGTCAGTCAAGCTTGACAACTATCAACACTTTGGCCGTTTTAGCCACACCATGGCCAACGCGCTCAGTGCGGTGCCGCTATGGCTGTTGTGGCTGTGTACCTTTATTGGCCCGCAACGTCAGCAGATATGGCAGCAACGACAAACCTGGTGGTTTTGGCCTCCGAAAGTCCACGGTGCTTTACTGGCCAGTATCGGCGGTCAATTAAGTTTGTCTCTTGCCGGGCCAGCTCTTTACCAAGGCAATAAATCGATTCGCGTAAAACTCGGCGGCCGCATCGCTCCCGCCCCCTATCACTTACACCAGTTACGCACTTGGCTTATCTATCGCATCGCGTTGTTGATTTTGCTCAGTGCTTTGCTGTTGAGCGCGATTCAAACCTCATGAAGCAATTATGGCTGCTGAGCTTATTATTGACCTGTACAAGCAGTTGGGCTCATGTCGCTCAGCGCGTGATCAGCTTGTCGCCACACGCTACCGAGCTCGCGGCATCGGCGGGGTTATTGCCCAGCCTGATTGCCGTCAGTGAAGCCAGTGACTTCCCCCCAGATGTGGCCAACTTGCCTAAAGTGGCCAATTACCACGGTCTAAATGTCGAAAAGATCGTCGCGCTAAAGCCAGATTTAATCATCGCTTGGCCCAATGGCAACCCGCCAAAAGATCTGTTATTGCTCAAAAAACTCGGCTTTCACATCGTCAATAGCGCACCGCAAACCCTCACCGAAATAGCCGACGATATTGACTTGCTCAGCCAATACAGCCGCGATCCCAGTATTGGTCACCGAGCCGCCAATGCCTTTCGCCGCGCTTTGCTACAATTAAAGCAGCAGTATCAAACCCAACTCCCGGTGCGCTATTACTTCCAGGTCTCCGACAAACCGAAAATCGCCATGTCGGACCAAGATTGGCCGAGCGATATTTTCCACTTTTGTGGCGGCGTCAATATTTTTTCTGACGCGTCCAACGCCTATCCACAGGTCAATATTGAACAAGTTGCGCTCAGACGTCCTGAGGTAATTTTTGCCAATGCCCCCTCGTTTGCTCAACACTGGCAGGCCCTGCACAATCAAATTCCAGCGTTGGCCAATGGGCACGTGTGGGCACTCAATTCAGATTGGCTGACAAGAGCGACGCTAAGAAGCTTAAAAGCCGTTCAACAAGTCTGCCAATTTTTGTCGATTGCCCGTGAGAAACACTAACACTTTACGGCAATTTTTCGTAAAATCAGCGCAGTTTTTACTGGTGTGACTTCGCGCCAACGGCCAAGGAAATTTGCCGTTCTGTCGACCTGTAACCGTTTTGTTGATTTGCGATGAAAGGAACCGCTTTGAACTCCACGCTACTCTATTCATTTGATTTATTTGGTACCGCGATTTTTGCTATCTCTGGTGTATTGCTGGCTGGGCGGCTGAAAATGGACCCATTTGGCGTTATTGTGTTAGCCAGTGTCACCGCCATCGGTGGCGGAACCATTCGCGACATGGCCCTCGGTGCCACCCCGGTGTTTTGGATTATCGATAATACCTATTTATGGGTTATTTTTATCACCTGTATCACTATGATGATCTTGGTGAGGCGCCCTAAACGTGTCCCTTGGTGGGTATTACCGGTTTGTGATGCCATTGGCTTAGCCGTGTTTGTCGGCATTGGCGTGGAAAAAGCCTTACACTATAACGCCACGCCCTTGGTGGCAGTACTAATGGGCATTCTCACCGGCTGTGGCGGCGGGATTATTCGCGATGTTTTAGCCAGAGAAGTGCCCATGGTACTGCGCAGTGAAGTGTACGCGACGGCTTGTATGGTCGGCGGAGTGTTTCACACCACCGCTTTAGCCATGGGCTATGATAATTCGACCGCTTTTATTTCTGGTCTGTTGTCGACTTTGTTAATTCGACTCGGCGCCATCCGCTGGCATCTGTCACTGCCAACGTTTGCCATCGATAGAGAGCGATAAGCGAGATTGAGAACAGGGAAGCCCTCCCTGTTCTCTACCAGTGGTTACGCTTGGTAATAATAGTAATTCACGCATTGCTCTGCCAGTAAGTCTAAACTGTCCAGCGCGCGCTGCTTTTTTTGCTCAGAAAAGTCATCAAACGCCAATGGTATCTCGGTACAACCCAAAATCACGCCATCGGCGCCATCGGCAATCAGTTGATCGAATATCGGCGCCATCAACTCACGTCCTTTGGCAATATTGCCAGCTTTCACCGCTAAAATCCCTTCCATCACTTGGGCTTGGCCTTGCTCATCGGGCTGAAGAGGCTCTAACCCGCGGTCAAGGATCCCTTGACGATAGAGGTTAATTTTTATGGTGGCATCGGTTGCCATAATGCCGATGCGTTGCATTTTTTTCTCTTGCGCCGCATTGAGCACGCTATCGATAATGCTAATAAACTCGACACCACGATTTGAAAGTTTTTCTAGCCAATGATGAGCCGTATTACAAGGAATGACGACTTTGGTCGCCCCTGCTTGCTTGAGGTTGTCGAGATCCTTCAACAAGACATCAATCGGATCGGAGCCTTGGTGTAATATGCACGTGGTGCGATCGGGCGTGGTCGGGTTATTCGAAATAATCATAGGGATATGTTCTTGATCACAGGTCGCAGGACTTTTTACAACGATGCGACGCATAAAATCAACGGTAGCCATTGGCCCCATACCACCCAAAATACCTAATTTCTTTTGCATAATTTACTCTCCAATTTTGAGAGCAATTTAACAAGATCAAATCTTGTACAGAAATGAAATAACTGACATAGTCATGCATAATATGCATAGGAGGTCAAATGCAAAATATCGAAACGAAATGGCTTTTGGACTTTTTAAAACTCGCCGAATTGCGCAACTTTTCTAAAGCCGCCGAAGAAAGGCATATTACTCAATCGACCTTCAGTCGCCGTATCCAAGCACTCGAAAACGCCGTCGGCTGCCCGTTATTTGACCGTGACACCACCCCCGTCACCCTAACCCAAAGTGGTATAGAATTTCGCTCTAGCGCACGCAGTCTAGTGATACAACTTGAGTATGATCTCGAGCGACTCAGCGATCTGTCGGTACTTGGCCATCAAAAAGTCAGCTTAGCCGCCGGGCACTCTATCGCAACCGACATCTTACCTTTAATGAACTTTAACTTATTCAGTGAAGATACCGAGACCATCCTTGAAGTCCGTGCGATCGATATCGACGACGCAGTGAAAATGCTGCAAGAAAGTGCCTGTGATTTGGTGATGAGCTATAAGAATGTGCAATTGCATCACGCCAATTACCTTACCCACAAGCTAGGAGAGTCCAAAATGCTGTGTGTGACTGGCGTTGATGCTCTCGGTAACGGAAAATATCACTTATCACGCGACATCCTCTCACCTTGGATCATGCATTCATCGGGCAGTTTCATGGGCCGGCTTACTCGCGAAATGGGGCATTATTACGCCTTGCGCCCGGTGTTTTCATCATCGATGACTGAACTGGTTAAAGCATTAATTATTCAAGGAGAAGGGATTGGCTGGCTGCCAGAGCACAGTATAAAACAGGCACTTAGTAACGGGCAGCTTCTCGTCTTGGATCAAGAGCAAGCACCGCCAATTGCGGAAATTTACGCCTATCGGTCGATGGCCAAGTTACATCACGCCGCGGAGCGCGTTTGGCAAAAGCTCAAAGGCTACAGCAATATTGATTGGTAAAAGCCGTATCGACCGGTAAAACGGTATCGATTGACAGAAAACCTTATCGACTGGCACAAAACCTTATTGATTTGTACAAAGCAAAAAGCCCCAATATCTGGGGCTTTCACACTAAGTTATAGATAAGTTGAGCTTACGCAGTGGTGCTTTTCGAGCTCATCTCACCTTGTGGGACGGTCTCGGTGCTGTTGTAGATGTCTTCGTTCAACTCACCTTCGCTTTTGGCGATGAGAATCGACACCATCATGTCACCACACACGTTCACTGTGGTACGAGCCATATCAAGGATACGGTCAACACCAGCCACAATCGCCAAGCCTTCGATCGGTAGGCCAACGGTGGTCAAAACCAGTGACAACATGATCAAACCCGCACCAGGTACACCAGCGGTACCAATCGACGCCAAGGTAGAGGTCATGATGATCAACATGTAATCACTCATCGACAAATCAATCCCAAACGCTTGAGCAATAAACAGTGCACACACACCTTGGTAAAGTGCAGTACCGTCCATGTTGATCGTCGCCCCCAAAGGTAGCACAAAGCTCGATACGCCTTTTGACACACCCGCTTCTTCACGTGCGGCTTTGATGGTTGCCGGTAGCGTACCTGAACTGCTGGTGGTGGTAAAAGCAACCGCCGCCGGGTTCATAACGGCTTTCAGATAACGAACTGGGTTTAATTTAGCAAAGATTTTCAGTACACCAGAGTAGAAGACAATCACGTGGATCAAACAGCCGATGTAAGCCACCGCAATCACTTTAATCAGCGGCAATAGGATATCTAGGCCGTATTTACCGGCAACCCAAGCCATTAAACCAAACACACCGTAAGGCGCGAGCTTCATCACAAGCTCAGTCAATTTGTACATGGCTTCTGCAAGGCTTTCAAAGACTTGAACAGCAGGTTTCGCTTTTTCACCGATCAAGTTAAGTGAGATACCAAGACCAATAGCGAAGACGATAATTTGTAAGATGTTACCCGCGGCAAGAGCGCCAACTGGGTTTTTCGGGATCAGGTCAAGCAGAGTTTGTACAAGAGAAGGCGCTTCTTTACCTGATGATGCCGCTTCTTTGGCAACCATGTCCAAGCCACTGCCCGGAGTAAACACGGCAGCTAGCGTCAAACCGATGGTGATGGCAACCGCCGTGGTGCCGAGGTACAGGGCAATCGCTTTGGCGCCAATACGGCCCATTTTGCGCGAATCCTGCATTGAGGTAACACCAACCACCAAGGAGCAGAAGATCAAAGGCACAATCAACATCTTGATCGCGTTAATAAATAACGTACCGATGAACTTGAGCGATTCCGCTTCGGGGCCCATGATCGCACCGACGATCACACCCAAAACCATACCGATTACTATTTTTTTCCACAACTCAAGCTGTGACCAAAAGCCGCGACCTGACTGAGTCGCTGAGTCCTTTCCTGCCATAATCATTCCCTTTTTCAATTTTCAGTAGCACTGCTGATAGTCAGCCTAACAACAGTGGTGGTAAAACGGCGTTGCTTTAGTACTGTCATAAGTAATGCAACTATAATGCCAAG
>JBFGYW010000133.1:0-8489 GCA_041587235.1 Vibrio sp. | reverse complement strand
CGGGTATACGTATACCTCCCCGAAAGACGTCTTAGGGATGGTGATGGTGATGAATGTTCATTCCAATAATACGCATACTTAGTTATTCTTAACTGTCCTAATTGAGTTTCAACACTATCTGAGCTCGGCAAAGATTGCAAGGGGTAAAGGGCAGTTTTTTCGATTTAATTCACCCCGTGAGGTGACCTGGGCATTATTTAGGATAAAAAACTAACCAGACATGAAATTTATCAATATCTTAGCTGTAAACAATACAACTGTGCGTACCGCCTTTTCATCCCTACCCGCGCGTCATGAATTATGGAATAAAAAAGCCAGCCTCTTGGTTAGGGAACTGGCTTTTCATTGACTTACCGCTCACCGTGGTGTGCAGCAAGTGACGACGATCAATCGCTTTAGCCTTGGCGTTGACTGATGCGGCTTAGTAGCAGACAACTGATGACAAACGCCACGGCACAGGTCAATAAGCTCAGACTAATCGAATCAGTAAAACCAAGCACAATAAAGCCCAAGCTCGAGATCAAAGCGACAATCAGGGCATAAGGCAACTGGGTCGCCACGTGATCAATGTGATGACAACGAGCGCCGGTTGAAGACAAGATCGTCGTGTCCGAAATAGGCGAGCAGTGATCACCAAACACCGAGCCTGCTAGCACAGCACTGAGCATAGGCAGCATCAAACTGATGTCACTTGCCGCCGACATATCACCGGCAATCGGTAACATAATACCAAATGTGCCCCATGAGGTACCGGTTGAAAAGGCCATCGCCCCCGATAATAAGAACAACAAAACCGGTAACCATTCAGGTGCAATACTGCCTTGAACCAAAGTCGATAAAAAACTGCCGGTTTTCATATCACTGATCACCGAACCAATCGTCCAAGCAAACAGTAAGATGACAATGGCACCAAACATGGATTTCGCGCCAATCCAAAGTGTTTTTGCCGTGTCTTTTACCGGCAACGCTTGTCTTACCACCGTCACCAACGCCATCGCTAAGCCGATTAAAGCACCGTAGACCAAAGAGCGACCCACATCAGTGTTTTCAAACGCCCCTAGTAAAGAGAATGCCTGACCTTGCTCCGTCAAGGCTTGAGCGCCGGTCCAAAGCATGAATGACACCGTCGCGATGATCAGCATAATGATCGGCAGTAGCAAATCGGCAACACGGCCATGTTGGCTTTCTTTGATATCCAAATCATCTTGCAAGTCTTTGATGTCATCTTGCTCTGAGCTTTGATCAAGCTTGGCTGCACTGGCTTGTTCATGGGCCTTCATCTGACCGACGTCCAATTTAAACCACGCGACGGCAAAAACCATCAGCAAAGCAAAGATAGCGTAAAAGTTCATCGGTACTAAACGCATGTAAGCGCCAATCGCCGAATACTCGGTAATGCCATGAGAGATTAAAATACCGCCGACGATGGTCATAATATACGCCCCCCAACTCGATGCTGGCATGATCACACACATGGGGGCGGCGGTTGAATCTAGGATATAAGCTAATTTAGATCGCGACACTTTGAGCTTGTCAGTCACCGGTCTGGCAATCGCTCCTACGGCTAAACTATTGAAATAGTCATCGACAAAAATAAACACGCCGAGAAAAGCCGCTAATAACTTAGAGCCTCGTTGGGTTTTAACTTTGCGTTGCGCCCACTGAGCAAAAGCCCGGGTACCGCCCGATAGTGTTAGCAACGCAGTCATCATGCCTAATAACAATAAGAAGGCAACAATACTCATATTCCAAGTGTTGATGCCGTCGCCGTCAATAATTACCGCTGACACTTGACCAACGATATAAGTCACACTGTCTAACAGCGAATAGTCGGTCAATAAAAAAGCCCCTAAGACAATACCTACCCCGAGTGACAACATCACTTTACGGGTTAAAATCGCTAGGGTCAGTGCAATTACCGGTGGTAATAATGCGAGAAAGGATTGAGAATAATCGATTAAATTCATGATCTTCGAGAACCAGTTTCATTGGTTAGAGATCTACTGCAGAACGACCGAGAAGTGTGATACTTCCAAAAATGTCTCGTTAACAAATAGCGATAAACTAACTTGTGTTAGCTAACCCTACAGTAGCGCTCCATAGTGTATTAAAAATGACTATGGCAGTGTTGTGCCTATTCGAACACAACCCCAGCCTTGTAGCCCGATATCTACAAGACTTCGGCAATAACCCCTTTTATGATGTTTCATTGGCATCACCCCAAACATCACGACTGATGGTTATTGCACCTCTACGGTGAGGCCCTCTTTTGTCAAGACTTGGTCTGAGCTTTGTCAAAAGACCCCCACATTAGGTGCGCGACATTGTACGCAAATCGATTCTGAATGCAACCAGGGATAATCGACTATTTTTTAAATTAATCAATACTATGTAATTAGACACTTAGAATAAATGCAAACAAAAATAATAATAGCCAATAAATAGAAACACTCTTGACATTAATCTGACTTTTATCTTTATGAGACTGGTTTATAATCTAAATATATTTTAGATAAAATAAACTTATTGTCTTTGTGCTTGTCCAAAAGCCAAGTATAATAAAGTTATAATGATTCCAAACGCATTTGCGTATAACGTTTAAATTAAAAGGAATACCCATGTCCGAGCTGACTAAAAACCTACTTAATATTCGTAGTCTGCGTGCATTATCCAGAGAGTTGACCCTAAGCCAATTAGAAGAAGCCTTAGAAAAACTCAATACCGTTGTCGCAGAGCGTCGTGAGCAAGAAGAAGAAGCGATTAAGCGAGAAGCAGAAAAACAAGCGAAGCTGGCGCAGATCGCCCAACAAATTTCTCAAGATGGCATTGATGTGAATGATTTAATTTCTGCATTGTCGAGTGAGTCAGCGCCAAATAAACCAAAGAAAAAACGCGCACCTCGACCAGCGAAATATAAATTTATCGATGACAAAGGCCAAGAAAAAACTTGGACCGGTCAAGGTCGTACGCCATTACCGATCCAAAAAGCTTTAGACGAAGGGAAATCGCTCGAAGATTTTGCTATTTAGCCTGCCCTTTAACGCCATAGACTATCAATAATATCTCATTTATTGATAACACTTACTTATAAGGCGAATACTATTTATTGGCTCCTAGTCAGGGAGCCATTTTTTTGCCAAGCAACTGAATATTTTATCTTTCCCAATACGCTTCTTCTAAACTGTCTTCTTTTTCTGGTAACCCTTTCGACAAACGCGGCGAGTGCTGAACCAAGACTTCATAACTGGCTCGGTTGGCGTATTTACACACCTGTGAAAACGAGGAGTAGGTTAAGAATGGAAATTTGTGCTTACTTGAATTAGGCACATTATCGCGATGATACTTATTGGCAGCCATGTCGTGTAACAGCGCAGATAATGCGGCATCCCCGGCACCATTGGTGTTTTTAATTTTTTCAGGTCCGCCCATATAAGGAGAAATATGCGAATACACCTTCATCGGTTGTTCCACCTTTTCTTTGGCAACCGGTCGGCTAAATTCATAACGATTAAATTCAGCAATACAGCCAGGTAAAAGTGGCAATGACGTTTCTCTCTTTGAGCTTTGTTCAGTATAGCCCGCCATATACAGACCGAGTGGGCCTGCGGTGCACAGTACTAAATCGGCCCAATCGAGGGTTTTATCGGCTGCGGCTAAAGGATCGGTTAACCCGGTCAAGGCCGTCGCTTCATCTTCATTCATGGCAACAACAGAGATGTGCTCATCAATGAAGGTCTGCCAAAAAGACGGATCGTCTTCAATCACAAATTTAGTACCAAGTGTTAACACCACAGGAACCTCGTAGCGCTTGGCATACTCAATCGCTCTCATTGTTGCTTCCGGCATCGGATCACCCGGCTTACAACGAACGAGATAGGCAGTGAGCACCAAAGCAGAGGCAGTTTTAAATATCGATTCAGGAATGCTCTCTGGCTTCAATTGATTCATTTTGCCTTCACTGATGGCAAAAGTACGCTCACCATCTTCACTAATCAGCGCAAAACAACGACCAATCGCCCCGTCGACACCTTGCAAATAGTTTAAATCCATGCGACTTGAGGTATTGCACAAATAGCGATAACCATAACTGCCGATTTTAATATCTTGGCTCATCACACCGAGCAAGGTTGAGCGCGCGTCCGCTAACACAGAGTAATTATGTAGAGTATTACCAATCGTTCCCCCCGCGTATTCACTGGTGATCATGCCTTGTTCTTTTAATTCGAAGTACAATGATTCGGCAATGCGATCGTCAATGACCAAAGAGTGCCCTTTACTCAAACCGTATTTCTCGATAAATTTGGTCGATACTTTGGCTTCAATATCGACTAAGGTTTGATCGATGCCAATCACATGACCTTTATTGTTGGTTTTTTGGGTAGACTGCGCCAATAAAGGGTCTCTTGAATCGACTGGAAAATAGTGTTTTGACTTTCGTTGTCCTGGAAATTTCATAGCAATACTGTGTTACATAATAAGCGGATGGACAATTCTAACTCGCTCGGCAAAGGCCAGCAATGTGCGGCGCAATAGCAAACGTTTACCTGAAGAATTTATTTTCTCCCTACCCCAAAGCCCTTTTGTTGCCACACCTTCACCAGTCAAGTGGCAGAAAGTCATCGATAAAAGCCATTCTCATCTGTCCGTGCGATTTTCTTTCTGTTAATATTCGGCTCCAGTTTTCATGTGTGGTAGAAAGTTATGACTGATAACAGCACTAAAAAAGTCATCATCGGTATGTCCGGTGGTGTCGATTCCTCCGTTTCCGCTTATTTGCTTCAACAACAAGGATATCAAGTTGAAGGGCTGTTCATGAAGAACTGGGAAGAAGACGACGGCGAAGAATATTGTACCGCCGCCGAAGATCTCGCTGATGCTCAAGCCGTGTGTGACAAACTCGGTATTCACTTACACAAAATCAATTTTGCCGCAGAGTATTGGGACAATGTCTTTGAGTATTTTCTCGAAGAGTACAAATCTGGCCGCACCCCAAACCCAGATATCCTCTGCAACAAAGAAATTAAGTTTAAAGCCTTCCTCGAGTTTGCTGACGAAGTCCTCGACGCCGATTACATCGCAATGGGCCATTACGTTCGCCGCAGTGCCATCGATGCTTCTGGAAAAGCGACCATGCTACGCGGTTTAGACAACAACAAGGATCAAAGCTATTTCTTGTATACGTTAAGCCATGAGCAAATTGCGCGCAGTCTATTTCCCGTCGGTGAGCTGCAAAAATCCGAAGTGCGCCGCATCGCCGAAGAACAAGGGCTGATCACGGCCAAAAAGAAAGATTCAACCGGTATTTGCTTCATCGGCGAGCGTAAGTTCACCGAGTTCTTAGGTCGCTATCTACCAGCGCAACCTGGCAATATCGAAACCCCTGAAGGTAAGGTTGTCGGTCAGCATCAAGGCTTGATGTATCACACCTTAGGCCAGCGCAAAGGGCTTCACATCGGCGGACAAAAAGGCGGCGGTGGTAATGAGCTGCCCTGGTTTGTCGCTGAAAAAGATCTCAAGCGCAATGTGTTGATTGCCGTTCAAGGCCAAGATCACCCTTTGCTCAAGTCGACAGGTTTAGTCGCTGGGCAGTTACATTGGGTCGATCGCCAAGCGATCACAGAGCCGCTGCGCTGCAGTGTCAAAACTCGCTATCGTCAAGATGATATTCCTTGTACCATCACCCCCCTGGATAATGATACAATAGAAGTTATTTTCGATGAGCCGCAAGTGGCAGTCACACCAGGACAATCTGCTGTGTTTTACCACGGTGAGATTTGTTTGGGCGGTGGCATCATCGAGCAGCGAATTCCACTCGCATAATTGACGTCAATCAAGGAGAAAAGCGTTGTCTCATACCATTTACGATCGTACCCTCGCCTTTGCTGGCATGTGTCAAGCGGCTTACTTAGTGCAACAAGTCGCCAAAAATGGTCAGTGTGATGAGCAAGCCTTCAAAACATCAATTGAAGCGACGTTAGCCACATCACCCCACAATACTCTCGAGGTTTTCGGCCGAGAAGAGAACCTCAAATCGGGCTTGACGTGTCTGGTACAAGGTATCGACAACTCGCCGTCTGGCAGCGAGATCACTCGCTATCTCATCAGCTTGATGGCACTGGAAAGAAAATTATCTTCGCGCCAAGACGCCTTGTCACAACTGGGTGACCGCCTGGCGATGATCCAACGCCAAACGGAACATTTTGACTTATTTGATCCACAAATGATCGCTAACTTTGCCAGCGTTTACCTCGATGTGATCAGTCCAATTGGTCCGCGGATTCAAGTGGCAGGAACGCCGAGTGTGTTACAGCAACCCAATCAGCAAGAAAAAGTACGCGCCTTGCTGTTATCGGGCATTCGCTGTGCCGTGCTCTGGCGTCAGGTCGGCGGTCGCAAACGCCATCTAGTGTTTGGGCGTAAGAAGATGTTGCAACAAGCACAAATTTTATTAGCACGAATGTAAATACAAACTCGCTCGCCCTCTTGTGGCGAGCGTTCTTTTTTTATCCTATTTAACCCCCCTATTGATAATTCAGGAGATGAACATGGAACTGTCAGCATTGACTGCTGTTTCACCAGTAGATGGTCGCTACGGAAGTAAAACGATTGCGTTGCGCGAAATCTTTAGTGAGTACGGTTTATTAAAGTACCGCACGATCGTTGAAGTGCGTTGGCTACAGAAGCTTTCACAGATAGACGCGATCACAGAAGTGCCGGCTTTTAGTCAAGAAGCCCATGATTTTCTCGATCGTATTGCCAGTGAATTCAACCAACAAGATGCCGAGCGCATCAAGGAAATTGAACGCACAACAAACCACGACGTCAAAGCGGTTGAGTATTTTTTAAAAGAAAAAGTCGCATCACAACCTGAGCTGGCAGCGGTTAATGAGTTTATTCACTTCGCGTGTACCTCAGAAGACATCAACAACACGTCTCACGCATTAATGCTAAAAGAAGCTCGCGACACAGTGATCTTACCTCAATTAAGAGAGCTGATTGATGCCATTAAAGGCCTTGCCAACGAATATCGCGATATTCCATTGTTGTCACGTACTCATGGTCAGCCCGCTTCCCCTTCGACTATGGGGAAAGAGATGGCCAACGTTGCTTACCGTATGGAGCGTCAATTTAAACAAATTCAATCGGTTGAAATTTTAGCTAAGATCAACGGCGCCGTAGGTAACTACAACGCTCACCTTTCTGCCTACCCTGAAGTCGATTGGCATCAACTGAGTGAGTCATTTGTGACTCAATCACTCGGCGTTGATTGGAACCCATACACCACTCAGATTGAACCGCATGATTACATTGCTGAGTTTTTTGATGCCCTTAGCCGCTTCAATACCATTTTAATTGATTTCGACCGCGATATTTGGGGCTACATTGCGCTTGGTCACTTCAAGCAAAAAACCATTGCCGGTGAAATCGGTTCATCAACTATGCCGCACAAAGTCAACCCAATTGATTTTGAAAACTCAGAAGGTAACTTGGGCCTTGCCAATGCTATCTTTACCCATTTGGCGCAAAAACTGCCTATCTCTCGTTGGCAACGTGATCTCACCGATTCAACCGTTTTGCGCAACCTCGGTGTGGGTGTAGGCTATTCCGTCATTGCTTACACGTCGACAATGAAGGGTATTTCGAAACTCGAAGTGAACAAAGCCGCGTTGCTCGATGAGTTGGATCACAACTGGGAAGTGCTCGCAGAGCCAATTCAAACGGTCATGCGTCGCTACGGCATTGAAAAGCCGTATGAAAAACTCAAAGAGTTGACACGTGGCAAACGCGTCGACCAAGCTGCGATGCAAGTATTCATCGATGGCCTTGAGCTACCAGAGGAAGAAAAAGTACGTCTAAAACAAATGACCCCGGCCAACTACATCGGCCAAGCCATTGAGTTAACAGACAAGCTGTAATTTTTGCCAGCCTAGAAACGAACAACCCGCCAGCCTTTGCGGGTTGTTATTCTCGGTTATTGTTTTTGAAAAAACAGCGTCAATCTGCCCACTTCAATACCCCACTTGCGAATGGAAGTGACATTAAACACATGCCTATCGTCTTGGCGATAAAGCCAATCGTCAAAAGTCACTTGTGTTTTTGACCCCTCTTGTTCAATTAAAAACTCATACTGCCAATGTAATGAATTACCCTGCTCTGAACCGAGCGCTTGGCCGATGATATCATCCGCTTCACCCAAGTACTGATCTTGACCGAGTCGAGTGATGCGCCAAACTCGCGTCATGGTTTCGCCGTCGTCAAAGACAAAGTCTTCGTGCAGTGTTAATCGATCGCCTTCGACTTCACCGCGCAGGGTGACTTCAAAACGTCGCGTTTGCTTGAGGCG
Source organism: Vibrio sp. (assembly GCA_041587235.1). Taxonomy (GTDB): domain Bacteria; phylum Pseudomonadota; class Gammaproteobacteria; order Enterobacterales; family Vibrionaceae; genus Vibrio. The sequence goes on along the minus strand of JBFGYW010000133.1, from coordinate 145 downwards.
ATAATCCTGAATCATCCCCCAAGCCGTCAGTTGTCCTGAAAAGTAGTCGAACAATTGAAATTTGGGCGTGCTTTGTTGGTATTCATCTATTTCTGCACTGCAACCAAGCAAAAAAGCACTTAAAAACATCACTACGAGTCCATAT
>JBFGYW010000132.1:0-8504 GCA_041587235.1 Vibrio sp. | reverse complement strand
GGTGTTGATAGGGGTAAGGACATGAAATAGATACAAAAAGTCGATATAGACAAGTATCAATAGTGTATCTGTGTTCAGACCCTTAAGTAAAGAGCCTGAACAGCGAGGCGTGTTTAAAACCTTTTATTTTGACGATTGACCTTCAATAGGCACAACATGACTGGCGTGACAACCTTTCGGGCCTGTTTCCAATTCGTAAGATACTTGTTGTCCTGCTTTTAAGGTTCGGTACCCGTCCATTTGGATGGTTGAGTAATGGGCAAAAATATCGCCTTCTTGTTCGTCTGAGCAAATAAATCCGAATCCTTTGGAATTATTAAACCATTTTACTGTACCTGTCGCCATGCGTACGTCCCTCTGCATTGTCAATGTAGTTGATCTTACTGAACGATAGTGTCGTGTAATCAGAACCGAATATTCAATACAAACACCCAGTACAAGAAAATTGTGATTAAACAACAAGATTGTCAGTAGTTGATTTCAATGGATAACCTGTGTAGAAATAAAGGTTATAAATTCAACTGTAACCAAAGGGTTCAGACAGTCAATATTTGTCTCCTGCTGATGTCAAATAGTGGTAACTTGGTCACTATTTTTACTCATTTAGGTACTCAATAGATGCTTTTTAAGCAATAAATAATGAAATAAACCAACAAAATACCCAAAGAGGGGATCAATGTATCTTGTGACTTGGGCTTGAAAAGTGAAGTTTTACCACCAATATTTATTTGCAGAGCTACCATTGCTGGATTAGGCTCAAAATAGAGTAGGAAAAATCAGTTGCTGGCTACAGGTCACCGAGAGTCTGTGTTAAATTGAGTGTCAACAACCCTTTAATTTGACATTAACTTTTTACACAATCATGAGTAAAACATTTGAATGGGGCGCCCCTGACCAAGACCTTTTGGAAAGAGAGCATACCGAAATACAACCACCAAAACGCTTTCATGTGGTCTTAGTCAATGATGATTATACACCGATGGATTTTGTGATAGATGTTTTGCAGCGATTCTTTTCGCTAAATGAGGAAAGTGCCACGCAAGTAATGCTCAAAGTGCATTATGAAGGCAAAGCGATTTGCGGGACCTACAGCGCTGAAATTGCCGAAATGAAAGTTTCACAAGTAACGGTATACGCTCAAGAAAATGAACATCCGCTACTTTGTATTATGGAGCAAGCTTAATGCTCTAATCGAACAACATTGTTGTTCTTACGGGAGGTACTATGCTAAACAAAGAACTGGAAACGAGCTTGAATCATGCCTTTGCTCGTGCTCGGGATAAACGACATGAGTTTATGACCGTCGAACACCTCCTTCTTGCTTTGCTAGAGAATGAGTCGGCTAAGGAAGCCTTGCTGGCTTGCAATGCGGATCTAAAATCCCTTGGGCAAGAATTGACGCTGTTTATCGAGCAAACGACGCCTTTGATCCCTGATACGGATGACTCAAGAGAAACCCAACCCACTTTAAGTTTTCAACGCGTTTTGCAACGCGCTGTTTTTCATGTTCAATCTTCTGGACGCAATGAAGTCAACGGTGCCAATGTCTTGGTGGCCATATTTAGCGAGCAAGAGTCTCATGCCGCTTACCTATTGAAGAAAAATGAAGTCTCTCGATTAGACATTGTTAACTTCATTTCCCACGGAATTACCAAAATCACCAAAGCGAATGAGGAGCCTTCTTCTGATTCATTTGGTCAAAATGAGGAGAGTGAGGAAGTGAGTGCAGATGAACGTTTAGATGCTTTTGCGTCCAATTTGAATCAATTGGCTAAAGCCGGTGAGATAGACCCTTTGATTGGCCGAGACAAAGAACTGGAACGCACGGTACAAGTTCTGTGTCGTCGTCGAAAAAACAACCCGTTATTGGTTGGTGAAGCGGGTGTTGGTAAAACCGCGATTGCAGAAGGCTTGGCGTGGCGTATCGTTGAGGGGCAAGTCCCTGATGTGATTGCCGATAGCGTCATTTACTCTTTGGATATTGGTTCTCTACTGGCGGGAACTAAATACCGCGGTGATTTTGAAAAACGCTTTAAAACCGTGTTGAAACAATTGGAAAAAGAGAAAAACGCGATTCTCTTTATCGATGAGATACACACTATTATTGGCGCTGGCGCTGCTTCTGGTGGTCAAGTTGACGCAGCTAATCTCATCAAGCCCTTGTTGAGTAGTGGTAAACTTCGCTGCATTGGTTCGACGACCTATCAAGAATACAATACGATTTTTGACAAAGAGCGTGCCCTGTCACGCCGTTTCCAAAAAATCGATGTGGTTGAGCCTTCTATCGACGATACCACCAAGATTTTAATGGGCCTAAAACCCAAGTACGAAGCTCACCACGATGTGCGCTACACGCAAAAAGCATTGCGTGCTGCGGTTGAGTTGTCAGCAAAATACATCAATGAACGTCATTTACCGGATAAAGCGATTGACGTTATTGACGAAGCAGGCGCTAGAAGTCGCTTAGCACCGGCCAGTAAACGCAAAAAAACAGTGGGTGTAGCAGAAATCGAAGCCATGGTGGCCAAAATTGCGCGCATTCCTGAAAAATCGGTTTCGTCTTCAGACAAAGATATTCTGCGTCATCTTGATGAAAAAATGAAGATGATGGTGTTCGGTCAAGATTCAGCCATTGACGTACTGAGTGAAGCCATCAAGTTAACTCGGTCTGGTTTGGGAGCGGATAATAAGCCGGTCGGTTCTTTCTTATTTGCCGGTCCGACAGGGGTTGGTAAAACAGAAGTGACGGTGCAATTAGCCAAATTGCTCGGCATTGAATTATTGCGCTTTGATATGTCAGAGTATGGCGAGCGTCACTCCGTCAGTCGTCTGATTGGTGCACCACCTGGGTATGTTGGTTACGATCAGGGTGGCTTGTTGACTGACTCGGTCATTAAGCATCCCCATTCTGTTGTTCTGTTGGATGAAATTGAAAAAGCGCACCCCGATATTTTCAACTTGTTATTACAAGTGATGGATAACGGCACGCTGACAGACAACAATGGTCGCAAAGCGGATTTTCGCAATGTGATTTTAGTGCTGACCACCAACGCTGGTGTGGCTGAAACTGAGAAGAAGTCCATTGGCCTGATTCAACAAGATCACAGCCACGATGCGATGGCCGAGATCAAGAAGGTGTTTACCCCAGAGTTTCGCAACCGTCTTGACAATATCATTTGGTTTAATAGCCTTGATGAAGTGGTGATTCATCAGGTGGTGGATAAGTTTATTGTTGAACTGCAAGCCCAACTTGATGCCCGCGGCGTGTCGCTTGAGATTGCAGAAGATGCAAGAGAGTGGCTAGCAACCCGAGGTTACGACAAGGCGATGGGCGCCAGACCGATGGGCCGATTGATACAAGAGAAAATCAAAAAGCCACTTGCCAATGAGTTGCTGTTTGGCTCTTTAGTTGACGGCGGGACCGTTAGAGTGAGTTTACAAGGCGATGAGTTGAACTTTGAATTTCAAAGTGACAGAGAAGAAGTCGTTGAGTAAACAAAGTTAGTTTGATAAACCCACGATAAAAGGATGCTGTTTAGGCATCCTTTTTGTTATCTGTCTCTTAATCTTGATAGACCAATGGAAAAATAAAATCGACAAACACCGTTATCTCGATATTAAAGGTAGTGGGTTGTGTTGGTCGCGTATTAAACGCTAAAGCATTCGATTATTGAGCGAGTTTAGAATGGTCTTGATAGATGGTTAAAAAATCACTCACCGCGCGTTCAACGACATCACAAATGCGTTTATCGTCAATCGTGTCTAAACAACCTAATTGATATGGTTCTAATAATTCAGCATGCAGTAGCGCTTTAAACTGCAGAGCGGCAACGTGAGTATTCGCCGATTTTAATTTGCCAAGTTCAATTTGTCGGTCGAAAAACTGAGCTAAACGCATTAAACCTTTTTCTGGTCCATTTTGGTAGAACTGTTGCCCAATGTTGGAGCGTTTTGACTCTGAGTACACCATTCTGCGCACTGACGTCATTCTCGGGGTTAAAATCAAGTTCAGATAGTGTTGACCAAATTGACACAATAGCGTGTGCAGAGGTTGACTGGAATTTTGCTCGAGTTGCAAAAAAGCCGGTTCAAAATCGACTTTCGTGGTGTGCTCTATCACGGCAAGAAAAATCGCTTCCTTGGATTTAAAGTAGTTGTAAAGGGTTGCTTTTGAGCCGCCAAAATGTCGGGCGATCATATCCATCGAGGTTGCTTCAAAACCATGCTCTCGAAACATTTCTTTAGCCGATGTGATGATCGCTTGTCGTCGCTCTTCGGTTTTTATTCGCATAATATTCGCTTGCTAATGATAATAAATTAACTTGACCGAGATAGTATATCGCCTTATAAATGTACCGTACAGTTTAGTTATCAGAAAATGAGGTGTCACTTGACAAGTCAGTCTCGATTGCAGATTCGACCTTATCGACGCAAATTCACTTTTTCTCTCTCTTTGATCAGTGCGTTGATTTTATGTGGATGTGCCAGCCCGAATAACGAAAAATTACCAGACCCCAAAGCGATCCAACACTACCAATATCAAGCGGCGATGGCTGATATTAAAGTGATGGATTGGCCAAATCAGCAGTGGTGGTTGTCTTTAGGGGATCCACAATTAACCCAATTGATCGAGCAAGGGCTTACCGGCTCGCCAAGTATTGCGGCAGCCAAAGCGCGTTTGCAACAAGCGCAAGGGGTTGCCGTCCAAGCCGGTGCCAGTCAGTCGGTGCACGTGAATGCAGAAGGCTCTGTGTACCAAGCTAAAGCCAGTTATAACTACACCTCTTATGTGCCAGAGTCTGCTTACTATTGGAATGATTACGCGACCCTTGGCCTGAATTTTTCTTATGACCTCGATTTTTGGGGCAAAAATCGCAAGCAAGTGGAAGCTGCGGTGAGTCAAGCTGCAGCACAAGAAGCGGAACTCGCCTCGAGTCAATTGCAATTGTCGACGTCGATTGCCAAGGCATACACTGAACTGACGCGTTTGTATCACAATCTCGATACGGCGAAAGAAGCATTACAGATCCGCCAAAAAACCACCGAGCTTTTAACTAAGCGCTATGAAAATGGCCTTGAGACCAAAGGTTCAGTCAGCCAAGCGCAATCTCGTCAATCGAGTGCGAAAGCGGATCTGTTGGCGGTTGAGGAAGCGATTGATCTACAGAAAAATGTATTAGCCGCCTTGGTAGGCGAAGGACCGGACCGAGCTTTGGCGATCAAAAGGCCAACGGTTGAGCTTCAACAAGTCATTGGCTTACCAGATAACTTGGGGGTGGGCTTGATTGGCCATCGCCCGGACATCAGTGCCGCCCGTTGGCAAGTTGAAGCAGCGGCTAAACAAGTGGGTGTGGCAAAAGATAATTTCTATCCCAATGTGACCATTAACGCTTTTTTAGGTTATCAAGCGTTTGGTTTAGATAATCTATTTAGCTCTGATACGGCGGCTGGCAATATTGGGCCGGCGATCTACTTGCCGATTTTTAACGGCGGTCAGCTCAAAGGGCAACTGACAGCGGCTCAGGCACAATATAAATTGGCGGTGAGCAATTACGATCAAAGCGTGACCAATGCGTTTAAAGAATTGGCGGATGTTGTGACCAGTCACCAAAGGTTAGAGCAGCGATTAGCCAGTATTGGTCAGGCGCTAGACAGTGCAAAACACGCTTATACGGTGGCCAGTAATCGTTATCAAGGGGGGCTAGCGACTTACCTTGATGTTTTATCGGCAGAAAATGCGGTTTTGAGTAACCAGCGTGCATTGGCAAATTTACAATCTCGCTCTTTAGCACTGCATATCCAATTAGTTCATGCCCTGGGTGGCGGCTTTCAAATCAAGCAAAGTGACAAGTAAAGGCTTAACATGAGTAATTCAGAAACGAATACAGAACAATTTGATCAACATAAAGCAACCCGCTCACGTAAAAAAGGATTTGCCATTCTTGCTGTTGTGGTTTTTATTGCTGCGATCAGTTATGGCAGCTATTGGTATTTTGTTGCGTCACACTTTGTTGCTACCGAAAATGCGTATGTCGATGCAGAAACGGCTCAAGTGACACCTGCTGTCGGCGGTATTGTTGAGAAAGTGAATGTCATTGATACGCAAAGGGTACAAAAAGGCGATATCTTAGTGGTGCTTGACGACACCGACGCCCAAATTGCGTTGAGTCAAGCTCAAGCCGATCTTGCCCTGGCGAAACGACGGGTTCAAGGTTACATAGCCAGTGATGAGGGCTTTAGTGCCATGGTCAATGCGCGTCAAGCCGATGAAAAACGCGCTTCTGCAGAATTAGCTTCAGCACAAGCGGCTTATGACAGCGCCAAAATCGATTTACAACGACGTGAAAACCTCTTGGCTTCTGGCTCTGTTTCCGGGGAGGAAGTGACCAAGGCACGCTCTGCATTTCAACAAGCAAAGGCGCAATTAAACGCGGTTAAAGCGGCAGAGGCTCAAGCGACCGCTAATCGTTTATCCACTATTGGGCAGAAAAAAGCCAACCAAGCCAAAATTGCTGATACTGATATCGATAACAACCCAGAAGTCCTCGCGGCTAAAGCGCGTCTTGAGCAAGCAAAAGTTAACCTAGAGCGCACGGTGATTCGCGCACCCATGTCAGGGGTCGTGGCCAAACGTCAAGTCCAAGTCGGCCGTCGTATTCAGGTTGGCAGCAGCTTGATGACCATAGTGCCGATAGATAAGGTTCATGTGAATGCCAACTTTAAAGAAGTGGATCTTACCCATGTAAAAATTGGTCAACCAGTAGAAGTTGTCTCCGATCTTTATGGTGATGATGTGGTTTACCAGGGCGTCGTGAGCGGTATCTCAGGGGGGACGGGCTCGGCGTTTGCAATGATCCCGGCGCAAAATGCCACGGGCAACTGGATTAAAGTGGTCCAGCGATTACCGGTACGCGTTGAGCTCGATCCAAAACAGTTAGCGGAGCATCCTTTACAAGTGGGCTTGTCAATGACAGTGACGATTGATACTGACGCTGAGATCGATGAAAAAGCCCTTTCGAGATACCGTCAAACCAACACGCAATTAAACGACTAGCATAGGGGAGTGAAATGAACCCAGCAGCGGATCGAGTACAGCCACTGACAGGCTTTGCGTTATTCATCGGTGCCGTTTGTCTAGCAATGGCCAATTTTTTGGCCATTTTAGATACAACGATTGCCAATGTGTCAATTGCTAATATTTCCGGCAGTCTTGGTGTCTCGACCAGTCAGGGCACTTATGTTATTACATCCTATGCCGTCGCCGAAGCGATATCTGTGCCCCTAACCGGTTGGCTATCAAGACGTTTTGGCTCAATTCGAGTATTTGTCACCTGCTTAGTGTTGTTCGGCGTCTTCTCTATCTTGTGCGGTATGGCAACCAGCATGAGCATGTTAGTGGTGTGTCGAATTTTACTGGGTTTTTCCGGTGGTCCTTTGATGCCATTGTCACAAACACTGATGATTCGCATTTTTCCCAAAGACAAAAGTCATGCGGCAATCGGTATTTGGAGCATGACCACGTTAATCGCGCCGATTATGGGCCCCATTTTAGGTGGCTATCTATGTGATCAATACAGTTGGCATTATATCTTTACCGCCAAAGCGCCTTTTGCGATTTTAGCGGGCTTTTTCTGCTGGAAGCTATTACAACAATACGAAACCAAAGCCTTTAAGAGCTCGATTGATAAAATTGGCTTACTGCTGTTGGTCGTGTGGGTGGCGGCATTGCAATTAATGCTCGATGAAGGCAAGGACTTAGATTGGTTTGAATCAAATTATATTGTCGCGATGGCGATCATTGCTGTCATCGGCTTTGCGGCTTTCCTTATCTGGGAGCTGACTGAGCGTTCACCGGTTGTTGATTTGAAAGTCTTTCGCCATCGGGGTTTCAGTTTATCGATGATCACTTTATCACTCGGCTTTGGCTGTTTCTTTGCCATATCAATTATAACGCCTTTGTGGCTGCAAACCTTCATGGGCTATACCGCAACGATTTCTGGCTTGACGACGTCACATATGGGGATGCTTGCGGTGTTCTTAGCGCCAGTGATTGCCAGCGCATCGAGTAAACGCGACCCGAGGCTGTTTGTGTTTGTTGGGGTTATGTGGCTTGGCGCATGGACTTTCTATCGCAGTTTTGGCAATTTGGAGATGACCTATGATCAAATCAGCTGGCCGATGTTTTTCCAAGGGATTGGTACGCCATTGTTTTTTGTGCCGTTAACCGCCATAGCTTTGGGGGCGGTTAAAGAAAGCGAGATGGAGTCTGCAGCGGGGTTAATGAACTTTATCCGCACCTTATCAGGCGCGATAGCCACCTCATTGAGCACGACAAAGTGGGAAAATGAAACTAGGCATGTACACGCCGAGTTGTCTGGGCTTATCCATCCTTCTACCACCGCATTGGAGTCGATGGGGGCAAGCGGCTTAAGTACAGAGCAAGCTCGTACCCTGACCAATAACTTGGTAACACAACAAAGTGGTATGGTTGCGACCAATCAATT
>JBFGYW010000131.1:0-8511 GCA_041587235.1 Vibrio sp. | reverse complement strand
CCCCAAGGCAGCTTAACCGCTGCCTTTGTTGTTTCTGCTGTTTGCTGTTTTCTCATTCAGTGACGGTCCTCTTTTATTTCACTTTTTAACTTCAGCGACGGTCGTTCACTTGAGCGAGCAGCAATTCAATACACTGCTTGACCAAACGGCTTTGCGTGTCTTGACGGCGGGCCATCAAATGCAGTTCCGCCTCAGGTAAGGGTGTCTTTAAGGAGGCAAACTGCAGTTGTGGGTGGTTGTGGCGATACTCATCACAGCAAGGCAACAAGGCGCAAGCATGACCGGCTTCAACACACTGGATCAGGTGGTAAACAGAATCACACTCAATATGAATTTTGGGGATCATCTGATGGGCAGAGAAAAAGGCGTCACTGAGCTGACGAAAATGCATGGCTTTTGACAGCGTCGCTAACGGCAGTTTAGCAAACTTTGCTAAGTCAACGACTTGAGGAAGTTTGAAAGATTCTGGGTGATACAACAACCCCAAAGGCGCACGGCGGTATAGATGGGCACTGAGGGCATCATCAAGGTGCTTTTCGCGATAGCTGATGGCCAAATCAATTTGATTGCTTTTCAGTTGCTGGTGAATGTCTGTGGTCGACAAAGTGTGTATTTGGCAGCGCAGGTTTGGCAATGCTTGATACAGGCAAGTCAACAAGTCGGCTGGATTCACCCCCGATAAGGGCACCATGGCAATTCGGATCAAGCCGTGACTTTGTGCATGGCAATTGACGGCTTCTGCCATTAAACCTTGGTAATTGGCCAGTAAGGTATTGGCCCAAGCTAAGATGCGATCGCCTTCTTCGGTAAAACCTTCAAACTTTTGTCCGCGGCGAATTAAGGTCAGATCCAGCTCTTGCTCTAATTGGCGAATACGCTGTGACAAGGTAGGTTGACTAATGTGACACAGTTCGGCGGCTTGGCCAAAATGTTGGGTTTTGTCTAAGGCAACGAGGTATTTAAGCTGTTTGATATCCAATACAAAGACACCGTTGAGGGCAAGAGACCTGATTTAACCACTGTCTTTCTCTGCCTGCAACTGCATTTCGATTGACAGGTAATGCCATTGAGTCTCATCCATCACTGGCCTTGTGACGTATCCGAATTTTTGCTCACTCGCTGCAGAGCGGCAAAGCAAACCTCGCGAGCTGATAGAAATACTCAATCACTTGGTTGATAACATCAATTAGCCAGTGACGCCAAAAGTCTCTACCATGTAAACGAGGTTATCAGTATGTATTTATTACTTCTCAATCGATAACGAAAACAATAACAAAAAATGCACCTTGTATTTGCAAAGCGTCAACAACAGGAGGCGATGTCATGTCAAAGTCGACAGTCAAAGAATACCATCATCCCGCGGCGGGGTGGGGCGCACTAAAAAGTGTCACCAAAAGTTGGATGGCCAGCGAACGCGGTTTAAAAAACCTGCGAGCGATGTTAAAAACCAATCAAAATGGCGGCTTTGATTGCCCAGGTTGCGCTTGGGGAGATGCCCCAGAGAGTGGCCTAGTTAACTTTTGTGAAAATGGCGCTAAGGCCGTGAATTGGGAATCGACGGCTCGCCTCGTTGATCGCGAATTTTTTGCCGCTCACACCGTGTCTTCACTGGCCAAACAAAGCGATTATTGGTTAGAACAACAAGGTCGACTCGCCGAGCCCATGCGTTATGATGCAAAGCGCGATCAATACGTGCCAATCTCTTGGGATGAGGCTTTTTCGTTAGTGGCGACGCACCTCAACCGCCTTTCTTCGCCGGATCAGGCTGAGTTTTACACCTCAGGTCGTGCCAGTAACGAAGCGGCTTTTTTATACCAATTGTTTGTGCGCGCTTTTGGCACCAATAACTTTCCCGATTGCTCGAATATGTGCCACGAAGCCAGTGGCCAAGGTTTAAAAAGTACCATAGGTGTGGGGAAAGGCACTGTGGTGTTTGACGACTTTGCCAAAGCCGACGCCATTTTTGTCATTGGTCAAAACCCGGGTACTAATCACCCAAGAATGCTTGAACCCTTGCGAGAAGCGGTTAAGCGCGGCGCCAATGTGGTGTGTATAAACCCACTCAAAGAGCGTGGCTTAGAGCGTTTTCAAAATCCGCAACACCCGATTGAAATGATCACCAATGGTTCAAAGCCAACAAGTAACCGCTATTTTAGACCGGCACTTGGCGGCGACATGGCAGTGATGCGAGGGGTGGCCAAGTTTTTAATTGAATGGGATAAACTCGCCAAAGCCAATCAAAAATCGCCGGTGATAGATCATCAATTTATTGCCGAGCACACCCAAGGCTTCGAGCATTACCTGGCCGAAGTCGAAGCCACCTCTTGGGCGCACATCAAAGCGCAATCGGGTATGAGCTTGCAAGACATCGAAACGATCGCCGAAATTTATCGCCAATCTGAACGAGTGATCATGTGCTGGGCGATGGGATTGACTCAGCATCGCCATTCGGTGGCGATTATCCAAGAAGTGGTGAATGTGCAATTGCTGCGCGGTAACGTGGGCAAACCTGGCGCCGGTTTATCGCCGGTGCGCGGCCACAGTAATGTACAAGGCGACCGTACTATGGGCATCGATGAAAAGCCGCCGCAAGCTTTGTTAGATGCAATCGAAAATACCTTTCAATTTACCGTGCCTCGCCACGAAGGCCACAACGCGATCCAAGCCATTCAGGCGATGGAAGCGGGGCAGTCGAAAGTCTTTATTGGCTTAGGCGGTAACTTTGCTCAAGCGACGCCAGATACGCCGCGTACCCATCGCGCGCTGCAACAATGCGATCTGACCGTGCACATCGCCACCAAATTAAATCGTTCTCATCTGGTTACCGGCAAAGAAGCGCTGATTTTGCCTTGCCTTGGGCGTACAGATAAAGATTGGCAAGCAACGGGCTATCAAGGTGTAACGGTGGAAGACACTTTTAGTATGGTGCATTTATCGTTTGGACAGCTGGCACCGCGCTCTTCTGAGATGAAATCTGAGCCGGCGATTATCGCGGGCATGGCACAAGCAACGTTGGGCAAAACGCCGATTGATTGGTCTTGGGCAATCGAAGATTACGATCGGATCCGCGACTACATTGCCCAAACCATTAAAGGGTTTGACGACTTTAACCACAGATTAAGACAACCCGGCGGTTTTTATTTGGGCAATAGTGCGGCGCAAAAACAATGGCAGACCCAAAGCGGTAAAGCCAATTTTATCGCTAACCCATTGCTTACCTCCTTAGTTGAGCATTTAGCGCTTAGCGAAGGACAACAGCCCGATTTGATCTTACAAACGTTGCGTTCACACGATCAGTACAACACCACCTTGTACGGTTTAGACGACCGATATCGCGGTGTGTTTGGCGCGCGTGATGTGGTGTTTGTCAACCCAGAAGACATTGCCGAAATGGGCTTTAAACCCGGCGATCGTGTCGATCTCAGCTCCATTTGGCCTGATGGCCGGTCGCGGTCAGTGACGCAATTTCAGCTGGTAGCTTATGATATTCCGCGCGGTCAAGCGGCGGCGTATTACCCAGAAACCAATCCTCTAGTGCCGTTAGAAAGTTATGGCCATGGCAGCTTTACCCCCACCTCTAAGTTTATTGCCATTAAGCTCAGTGCTTCACAAGTGGATCCGTTAGCACTTGACGTTGCGACTGAGGTTGGTTAAACCAGCTTCAATCAAGGTGCATAAAGCCTAATATTGAGCCAGCGTGATTCTATGCGTCATACCCAAAAAAGCCGCCGCTCTCAGAACTCGATAGCGGCGGCTTTATTTTTGTTCGCATTTTGATGCTTGCTTAGCCTTGCGCTGTCTTTACGGCCAGGGTGTAGACAGCGATTGAGTTCGGCTTCTGTAAACGTTGAACTTGTTTGGACATTCAGCGGCTTAACGCTGCACGATTTTAAAACGGGCCAAGCTCTTCTCTAACGATTGCACAAAGCCAACTTGTTTACTGGCTTCTGATTCTGTGTTCTCGGCTTGCACATTGGTGCTGTCTGCCAACAAGGCCACTTGGTTGATATTTTGGTCAAGCTCTTTTAAGGTCGCCGCTTGTTGCTCGGCAGCGGTTGATACCAAGTGACTTAAATCCTGAATTTCATTCATTAATTGCTCGAACTCGAGGATGGTTTCGTCGGCGACTTGTGCTTGCTCTAGGCTGCTGGCGGCAATCTCTTCACTTTGATTGATCACCGAAACCGCGGTTTGAGCATCATTGACCATGGATGCGATCTTGTCTTGAATTTCCAAGGTCGATTTTTGCGTGCGAGTTGCGAGCTCGCGAACCTCATCGGCGACCACGGCAAAACCGCGTCCGTATTCGCCGGCTCGCGCTGCTTCAATCGCGGCATTAAGGGCGAGCAGGTTGGTTTGTTCGGCTATCGCGGTTATGGTGTCTATGATGCCTTCGATACTTCTAACACCTTGATTGAGATCGTTAATGGCGGTGATGGTTTTCGCTGTTTGGCTGACCATCTGATCAACACCTTGACGGCTTTGTTGAACTTGTTGACGGCCGTTTCTTGATAATTCAGTGGCTTGTAGCACTTTAGAGTGGGTATTATCCGTGTGCTGAGCAACCTCTTGAGCCGTGGCGTTCATTTCGACTAGCGCCGCGGCAATCGAGTCGAGTTCGTGCTTTTGTTGTTCTACAATTTGGCGTGTTTGGGTCGCACTGTGCGAGACGGTTTTAACCGAATCATCTACAGAGTCAGACGAGTGTCGTATATCGAGCACAGTTTCTTTTAAGTGGGCAATCACGTTAACGAGCAGGTTATTCAAACGACCAAACTCGTCTTGTTTATCCGACAGCGACAGCTCTTTGAGTTGCCCTTCCGACAAAGCTTGAAATTCTTGCGTGAAGCCACGTGTTGCTTGCTTTATTAAGTGAGATAACCATAGTGAAATAATGGCAATGGCGGCAATTAAGGTCACACCAATCAACAGCGATGTGCGATTTTGCTGTTCGACTCGCTGATCGATAGATTGTGACAGCTGCTGATTCATCGCAAAGGCGTTCTCAAGTAACTTATCGGTTAAGCCTGCGGTGTCGGTTAGTTCTTTTTTGAGTGCCTCAATGCGCTCAGTTTGTTGAGATAAAATGCTCAAGCGATTGGCTTGTAAGGCCAGTAGCCCGTCTTTGCCTTCAACGGCATTGAGCAATTCTAGGGTTAAATGGGAAAAATCTTTAACAAATAATTGATACTCAGGCTGCTGGGAAGCAAAAATTAAAGTCGGCAATAAATTGGAATGACTGTTCTGCCATTGCACGAATTGGTTTTGCAAGGCGCTTAACTGGGCTTGTGATGACACCGATATGATCCGCTCAATAATCAGTAAGCCATTGTTCATCGAAGCATTGATCTCATTAACGACCGAAATGACGGCGTCGTTTTCTAGCGCGAGTAAGGTGTTTTGCAACAGGGGTTCGAGGTCGCGCTGTAATTGATTGAGGTGTGAGTTAAGGGCCAGCGACTGGCGATCTAACGTCAATTTGCGTTGTTGCAATTGGCTAACGGCCCCACTAATGGCATCCATTTTGTCAATTTCACTTTTTAGGCTGCCGAGCGCGCCATCGACCGTGCTTTTGAGTGAGCCGGACAGTGCGATAGATTGCAATTGACTGAGTTTGTCAGCGATGGCGTTTTTGTTGGCTTGCAACGCTTGGTGTTGCTGCTCAAAAGCAGAGGCTTGGCGAGTATGAGTGAGATTGAGAATCAACGGCTCGATATTGGCCACATAGGCATCGAGTTCGGTCGCGGTTTTGACTACCGGCGAGGATTGATCGTTAATAATCGATAGCCCGCTACTTACTTGTTTGTTGTTTTGGAAACTTTGCCAGGCAACGGCAACGAATATCAGACCAATAAACACAAAACTCAGTGTCATTTTGGACGACAGATCCAAAGAAAAAAGGGACGAGGGTTTGCTGACTGTTGTTGGTGACATCTTCCTACCTGCAAGCGCGTGATTTGAGACTTATAAGCGAAAAATATCGCATAATGATCAAGGCGACACCCACAAATTATACAATATGTGAATTGACGCATTTAATTGTATTGATTACCTGTGGTATTTAAGGAGAAGAATTTTCTTGGAGTCTTCCCATGCAGTCAGCTACTTCGCGCTTTAACCGCCCTTTAATGGCTTTGATAGGCGCTACCCTTTTGACCTCTTACAGCCTTCCTGCGGTTGAGCTTAACATCGCCACCGTCAACAACGGCCACATGATCACCATGCAATCTTTGGAAGCGGCCTTTGAAAAGCAATACCCAGAGATTAACCTCAACTGGCACACCTACAACGAGGGCAGTTTGCGCATGCGTGTGATTGCCGATATCGCTTCGCAAGGTGGCAATTACGATGTCATTACCTTGGGTATGTACGAAACGCCCATTTGGGCTGAGCGCGGCTGGCTCGCCGCTTTAAAACCCAGCGCTGATTATCAAGTCGACGATTTATTGCCCAAGGTTCGCGACGGTTTGTCGTATCAATCGACACTTTATGCTGCGCCCTTCTACGGAGAAAGCTCGACCTTGATGTATCGCAAGGATTTGTTTGAGCAGGCGGGGTTAACACTCGAACAGCGCCCAACTTGGCAGCAAGTGAGGCAATATGCGAGCCAGTTGCACAAACCTGATCAGCAACAATATGGCATTTGCTTACGCGGCAAAGCGGGGTGGGGCGATAACATGGCACTGGTAACCACGTTAGTCAACAGTTTCGGTGGCCAATGGTTTGACAACCAATGGCAACCGCAGATCAACGGGCAAGTTTGGCAGCAAGCCGTGCGCTTTTATGTCGATTTACTGACTCAATATGGTCCGCCTCAATCAGAAAAAAACAGCTTTAACGAAATCCTAGCGTTGTCGCGCGAAGGGCATTGTGCCATGTGGGTCGATGCCTCGGTGGCCGGGTCTTTTTTATTAGACAGTCAAAAAAGTCAATACGCGGATAAATGGGGCTTTGCGCAAACACCTTATCAAGCGACCACCAAAGGGGCCAATTGGTTATGGGCTTGGGCCTTGGCAATACCCAGTGGCTCAAAGCACTCTGAAGCGGCGCAAACCTTTATTAATTGGGCGACTTCTAAGCAGTACATCGAACTGGTGGCCAAGCAGCAAGGTTGGGGGAAAGTCCCCACTGGGACGCGTCAATCCACCTATCAAAATAAGGCGTTTTTAGCAGCGGCAGGAGAGTTTGCGACCCAAGAGCTGAAAGCGCTCAATTCTGCGGATCCGAAAAATAACACCTTGCCGCCATCGCCCTACCAAGGCATTCAATTTGCGTCGATCCCTGAGTTCGTTTCCATTGCTGGCTACACGTCACAAAAAGTGGCGCAAGCCCTCTCTGGTGCGCTTTCGGTAGAGGATGCTCTCAATGCATCTCAGACTATCGCCGAGCGCCAACTCAAGCGTGCGGGCTATTATTCGCAAAGCGAAGAAGCCGAACCGATCAATTTGGATATCAGCCAAAACTTGGATTTAAGTCAAAATCAAACTGAGCCCTTGGCACTCGAATATCGATAATGTCGTGATGTTTTGGTTATTGAGCGCAATAGAACAAAAAGAGGTGAGGTTATCGCCTCTTTTTTATTTAGCGCCGCGCGTTTTTCTCTCGCTTTAACACTGGGTTTTAATCATCTTTTTGTGGCGTTGCACTTCGCTCTTGAGCCAAGACCCAATCGATAAATTGCTTGGCACTTGCGGTTTGACAATGCGGGGCGATGGAGAGGAAATACGCTTTGTTTGGGAACTCAATCGGCTGAGACACGGCAATGAGTTGACCCTGCTGAATGTGATCGCGGATCTGCCAGTCCCAGGCCAGTGCTAAGCCGGCATTATTGAGCGCGGCTTGAATCACGGCAACTTGATCGTTGACTTTTAACACTTGTTTGGGCTTTTGGTAATCGAGGTTGAGGCGTTTGCTCCAAGATTGCCAACCCTCCCAATGAGAGCGCTCATGTTTGAGCATGATCAAAGGCAAATCAAACAGCGTCTTGAAATCGATATGCCCCCCTTGTTGGTGTAAAAAAGCGGGGCTGCACACCAGTTGCATGCGTTCATGAAACACCAAATAGTTATGTTTATTACTGGCATCGACTTGGGAGTAGTAAAACGCAATGTCGTATTGGCTGTCATCCATACCGACGTTGTAGTCATTGTTAACACTGAGGTTTAACTGAATATTTGGGTAGTTTTTGCGAAAATCATCGAGCCTTGGCAACAACCAAAAGTGCAAGAAACACAACCCGACTTCTAAATCGAGTTCATTCTTGTTGTGCTGTTCACTATCTTGCTCACACTCACTGGCTAAAATCGTTAGAGCTTCAACCACTTTTTTATAATAACGCTTGCCATCGGCACTGAGTTCAACCCCTTGTTTCGACCGGTGCAACAACGTCATATTCATCGTGGTTTCTAAGTTTTTTAACTGCTTACTGACCGCGGTTGGCGAGACAAAAAGCTCCTTAGAAGCTTGGGTTATACTGCCAAGTCTCGCTGCGGATTCGAACATAACTAAGCT
>JBFGYW010000130.1:0-8518 GCA_041587235.1 Vibrio sp. | reverse complement strand
GGTAGCCGACTCACACTGCGCTGCGTGAAAACACAACCCCACTCTTGGTAGCGGTGGCAGTGGTGCCATGCGCTCGACATTAACCTCAAGGTGCAGCTCACCTTGCGCGCCAAAGCGATATTGCCACTCTGTCGCGAGCACCAATTTGCCTTTTGCGAGGTGGTGATAACGGGCACTGACGACCACACTGTGAGCACTCTCCCCCACGCTTAGCCCTTGTGGCTCAACCTCAAGGCCATCGAGCCCCGCGCTTTGCCATCTGGCTAAGTAGCTATTGGGATCAACCCGTTCCGCCTCACTGGTACCGATATCATTGTCTAAAGGCGCGCGAAAGAAATTGTCTTTTATCGGCCCGTTGATGACCACTTGCTGATCTTGTTGCCAGTTGAGCAGGTAACCGCTGTGATTATCAAACTGCCAGTGGTGCTGACCACACTCGATCTCAGTGTGATCGCCCTCTTGTCTTACCGCCACATTGGCCCATTTCGCCGGCGCGTTACCCTGACCTAAATCTTCGCAGATCACGCTTTGATGCTGCGCCACAATATGACCGGCTGGGCACCAAATTTTAGCCTCTCGATAGGCCAAAGTCACGGTCAGCAGCGTTTCTTGCGTGGTGGTGTGTGCGTTTTGTTGCAGCCAATCTTGCAGCGGTTCCAGTGTCAGCGCCACGCCTTGTTGCGCTTTGATATCCACTTCTTGCTGAGCAGATAATAGAGTTTGCTCGCCTTGCGTCAGTTGCCATTGCAAGTAAAGCGCTTCGGTTTCAAACGCATGCTCACTCTCGATCAACAAGGTCGCCTGTGACAGACTAAAGCGATAGTATTGCTGAGCGTATTTGGCCTCAAACAAGGTGGGATGCGGAGTGCGGTCGGGGAACACCAACCCGTTAATACAAAATTGTCGGTCATTAATCTCATCACCAAAATCGCCGCCATACGCCCAGTAGTGCTGGCCTTGTTGATCGACTTGGCTCAATCCCTGATCGACCCAATCCCAAATAAACCCACCTTGTAAACGCGGGTAGTCGCGAAAGGCTTGCCAATATTGTTCAAAGCTGCCCAAACTGTTGCCCATCGCATGCGCGTATTCACATAAAATCAGTGGGCGGTGTTCTCCCGGTAAGGCCAACCACTCTTTTAACGCGTATTTAGGGACAGACTCGTGTGGCTGATGTTGATTGACCCTAGCGTACATCGGGCAAATTATATCGGTCGCAGCGGTATTGGCCCCGCCCCCTTCGTATTGCACGGGCCTGGAAGGATCACGCTGTTTGGTCCACTGATACATGGCGTGGTGATTACTGCCAATACCCGATTCATTGCCCAGTGACCAAATAATGATCGACGGATGGTTTTTGTCGCGCTCCACCATTGCCATCATGCGCTGCATGTACGCGAAGTTCCACATAGGATCGTCGGATAAACGGCACATCGGAAATTGACCATGGGTTTCGATATTGGCTTCGTCAACCAAGTACAAACCGTACTCATCACACAGTTGATACCACAAAGGATGGTTGGGGTAATGAGCCGTTCTCACCGCATTAAAGTTATTTTGCTTGATAAGTTCGATATCGCGACGCATGCTGGCCTCATCAATCGCATGGCCGTGCTTAGCATCGTGTTCATGACGGTTGACACCGCGGATCATCAAGGCTTGCCCATTGAGTTTCAGTACTCCGTCATCGATTTCTAGGCAGCGAAAGCCCACCGAGTACGCTTCGCAATCCACCAAATTTTGCTGTTCATCGTACAAAGACAGCACACAGCGATACAGGTAAGGAGATTCTGCGCTCCACTTGTGTGGGTTGTCGACCGCAAGTCTGTGCTCAATCCGGTCATGCCATGCGCCCTTTTCATCCACTTGTATTTGACCGCTGCGTTGGCTCACGTCACCTTGCACTGCCACCGGTTGCCCTTGCTGATCGTACAGGGCGACCGACAGTGAATGGCCAGGCGCGTTATCGGTCAAACGCGTCACTATGTCTAACTGGCCGTCGCGATAACTGGCATCCAAATTCGCAGTAATGAAAACATCTTCGATCGCCAATGTCGGTTTGCGATACAGATAAACGTCGCGAAAAATACCGCTGAGCCACCACATGTCTTGATCTTCAAGATACGAGCCATCTGACCAGCGAATCACCATCACCGCCAGCGTGTTGCGTCCTGCTTTGATCTCGCCTGAAACGTCAAATTCGGCCGGTAAGCGACTGTCTTGTGAGTAGCCAATCCACTGGCCATTTAGCCAAACGTGACACGCGGAGTTCACCCCCTCAAACACCAAGCGAGTCTGCTGCGCAAGTTCGCTGTCCTGACAATAAAACTCGGTGCGATAACAGCCGGTGGGGTTGTCTTTAGGCACATAGGGCGGGTTATCTGCAAATGGGTATTTGACATTGGTGTAGATCGGTTTGTCAAAACCTTGCAATTGCCAGTTACTCGGCACCGCGATCTCAGACCATTGACGGTCGGCAAAGTCGGGCTCAATAAAGGTTGCTTCCACCGCTTCCACTTGATCAAACAGGGCAAAGCGCCAGTCGCCGTTTAAACACTGACGCTGTGCGTGCTGCCCCTTAAGCGCATCCTGTTGCGAGCAATAGGCATTCAGCGGTGAATGCGGACGTACGGTGTTAAGCTTAACAACCAATGGGTTTTGCCAATCTTTGGCATTGAGAATATCTTGAAATGAACGCATGATTACCTCAGTTCGGCGACCGTTCGATGAACCGTCGCGCTAGGTGAACAAATTTTAGACCGAAATTGCTAGGTGATTTCGCAGACATTAGGCCCGCCAAGTCAATCGACTTATTGGGCCATGACACAGCGTATTACGCCATGGAAGGACGCGCAGGCTTTTGAACATCGCACTCAGCGCCCTCGCCAGTGACTTGTTCTGACGCTTCGAATTTGGCGCGATCAAACCCTTCGTGCAATCGATAAAAACGCTTGTAGATAAAGCCACTTAGCAACATCATCAACACGGGCAAGCCAATCATCATCAATTGCAAGCCGACAATGGTCTGATCGCTTTGTACTTGATTGGGCTGATAGCCGATAAGTGTCAGACCGACACCAACGATGAAACCACTTGCTGCGCCGGCAAATTTGACCAGCATGGTTTGCACCGAAAAAATCACACTTTCACTGCGATGCCCTGTTTTGTATTCCCCGTAATCGACAACATCAGCCAGCATCACCGTTTGCAGCGCATTGGCAATACCAATACCCAATTTGATTGCCGCCCCCGATAAACCAATTAACCACACATTACCTGGGTCAAAAAGATTCATCGCAATCAGCAATAGGCACGACAGCACCGGCAGTGCACAGGCGGTCAACCACAATAAACGGCGCGGTAACCAGACCGCCAATTTGGGAAACAAAAAGACGCCAACGACTTCAGCACCGCCGGCCACCAGCATGTAAACCGGAAACAAGGACGGGTCACCCAAAGCGTAAGTGAAGTAATAAATCGCAAAGCCGCTCACTAGCATATTGGCAATTTGAAACGATAAGATGGTCGCAATCAGGGTTTTTAATTGATCATTGCCGCGAATAATGGCGATCACATCGGCGACGCGAAACTTTTTCTGTTGATGATCGGCCGTCGCAACCACTTTTTCTTTGACATTCATCACCGTGATAAAAGCGCTAATGACAAATAACACCGCAATGACGATAGCCAAATTCACAAAACCTTGGCCTTGATCGCCATCACCGAGCACGCCGACAATGTACAAGCCGTAACTGCCGATCACAAACCAAGCAAGGCTGGCAAACATACGCGGCCAAACGACGAGTTTCTCTCTTTGTGTTCTTTGGTCGGAAATGGCCGGGATCATCGACCAATAAGGAATATCCATAATGGTGTAAGTCAAACCCCAAAGGACATAAACCACGGCGGCGTAAACATACAAAGCCCCCCCTTCAAATAGGTGGGTACTAAATAGGGCAATCAACACCAAAGCATTGATCAAGGTGCCGATAACAATCCAAGGTCTGAATTTGCCAAAACGCGAGCGTGTATTGTCGACCACCATGCCCATCATAGGATCCGTAATGGCATCGATAATACGGGCAGCAAGAAAAATGGTGCCGACGTAAGCCGCCGATAGACCTGCCACATCGGTAAAATAAAACATCAGGAAAATGTAGATGGGGGCACAAGCAAAGTCTTTGCCGAGCGCACCTAAGCCATAAGACAGTTTGGTTTTTAATGTTATTGCGGTAGGATTCATAAAAATGCCTTTACTTTTTATTGTTATTTCACCGCAAGAATACCAATCTGAAGCAGGGATTCTGTGATCGATAATGACTTTGTGTAAACGTTTTCACCCCAATGTTAATCTTTGTTAAACTTGTCACATTATGTGAAAAAAAGCCCCTCGCGATGAGGGGCAACAAAACAAAGGACAACATGAACAATAGGGGTAATGAAAAAAGCGGGGTTAATAAGAAAATTGATAACAAATCCAGTGCTGATAGCGCTGATCTGGATAGAGAATAGGATCGGGCTGATGCCAAGGAGGTCGGCACCACTGCGGATTATTGGGTGCGTCGGGCAAGAACTGTGGCTCGATCGCGACCCCTTGATAATCACGATAGATACGCTGATCGCGGCCCGGCTGTCCCGCTAGCCAATTGCCTGTGTAGATTTGCATCGCTGGCTGACTGGTTGTGACCGTTAACGCCACGTTTTTATCGCGCGATGCCAAGGTGGCACAAAGCGCCAAAGGCTGGCCGTGTTCTGCGCGACGGATCAGGCTGTGATCGTAGCCTTTCACCAACTGTTGCTGAGTGTCTTGCAGTAAGTGATCGGCTAAATATTTCGCGCTATTGAGATCAAACGCCGTGCCCGATACCGGTTGCGGTATTGTCTCGGGAATGCCTTGCTCATCGACGGGCAGATAGTGATCGGCGTTGACCGTGAGCCACTGCGCAACCCCGCTGTGCGAAGACCCTTCACCATTGAGGTTAAAATAACCGTGATTGGTTAAACTGACCGGACAAGCCCGCGTCGTCTGCGCCTCATAGCTGACCATCAGTTGATCATCATCGTTAAGCGCGTATTCGACCTGCACCGAGAGCTCGCCAGGAAAGCCTTGATCGCCCTCAACAGAGCGCAAAGAAAAGCGCACCGCACTGTCACTTTGCGCGATCACCGTCCAGCGACGCCGATCAAAACCTTGCTCACCGCCGTGCAAACAATTCCCTTGCTGATTGGCCGACAAGGTAACATCACGCTGATCTTGATCGCGGTATCGCCCATTGGCAATGCGATTGGCGTAGCGACCGATGGTACTGCCCATGTAACAGCTTTGACGCTCAAAATCACTGAGATTATCCACACCAAGCAGTACTTCTCTAGGCGATTCACCGCTCACTGGCAACACACAGCTTAACCAAGTCGCGCCGAGATCCATCAGTTGCACTTGCATGCCACGTCGATTGGTCAAGGTAATTAGTGTTAGGTCACTGCCCTCAACATCAAACATACACCTAACCCTTTGCCATCGCGACAGTTTCTATCGCTGTGATTTCCCCTGCCCCAGCACTGGCCTGACAAACATAAATACTCGCTTCAAGGCCACTAATGGCCGGGTATTGTTGCTCTATCGCCACGGTCGTCGGGGCAATCAACTCAGGCGGTAATAACGCCACCACACAGCCGCCAAACCCGCCGCCCGTCATACGCACGCCGCCTTGCTGACCAATCACAGCATCGACGATATCCACCAAGGCATCAATCTCGGCAACGGTGATTTCAAAATCGTCGCGCATCGATTGATGGGAGGCTTTCATTAACGCACTAACCCTGGCAATATCGCCTTGCTCAAAGGCTTGTGCCGCGGCCAATGTACGTTCATTTTCACTGATCACATGATGAGCGCGCTGAGCGACCACAGGATCTAATTGAGTTTTATGGCTGAGAAATTCGCTCAAACTGATATCGCGCAGCGCCTGAATACCGAGTTCACGAGCCGCCTGCTCACACTGCTGTCTGCGGGTGTTGTATTCACTTTCGACCAAGCCGCGCTGCTTGTTGGAGTTGATGATCATCACCTGAAGCGGCTCGGGAATCGACACAGGTTGCAACACCAATGAGCGGCAATCGATCAACATGGCTTGCTGATCTTGACCCTGTGCGGAAATCAGCTGATCCATGATGCCGCAGTTACATCCGACAAAGTCGTTCTCTGCTCGCTGGCCAATTTGCGCCAAAGCCGTTTGTGTTAATGGCAACTGACACAAAATGGTAAAGGCTTGGGCAATCGCCACTTCTAGCGCTGCTGACGAGCTCAGCCCCGCCCCTTGCGGTACGTTGCCACTGACGGCGATATTGGCCCCAGACAGCGAATGGCCTTGCTTTTGTAACACATCAATCACACCGCGAATGTAGTTTGCCCACAATTTATCGGGGTGAGATGCGATCGGCTGCGCAAGATCAAACTGGTCGGTTTGCTGCAGATAATCAAGCACCACCACCTTAACTTGGCTATCACTACGCGGCGAGATCGCCACCACCGTTTGGTAATTAATCGCGCAGGGCAATACAAAGCCGTCGTTGTAATCGGTGTGTTCACCAATCAAATTAACACGGCCAGGGGCTTGTACCAGGTGCTTGGGCGCTTGGCCAAAATGCTGTTCAAAGACCTGTTTAACATCATGGGTTAATGCATTCATTGTTCTTTCATCCTAAATCATCACTGGGTTGGCGGTGTCGGGCAACTGGCTCACTCAGCTTGCTTGTAATGGGTCTCACTGACTTGTCGTAAGCGCTCAGCAGCTTGCTCTGGAGTTAAATCGCGCTGCGCCTCAGCCAACATTTCATAACCGACCATAAATTTTTTCACCGTGGCACTTCGCAAAAGCGGTGGGTAAAACAGCGCGTGCAACTGCCAATGGTCAAGGCTTTGTCCCGCTTGGAAAAAGGGCGCGTAATGCCACCCCATTGAATACGGGAAAGGACACTCAAACAAATTGTCATAGCGAGTGGTCAAGGCTTTCATCGCCAGGGCTAAGTCATCTTTTTGCGCCTCGGTCAATTGCGACATTCTTTGCACTGAAAACTTTGGCAATAGCAGAGTTTCGAATGGCCAAGCGGCCCAATAAGGCACCACCGCTAACCAATCATCGGTCTCGACGACGGTACGGCTGCCATCCTCGCTTTCTGCCTGAGCATAATCGAGCAATAAATTGCGGCCATGCTGTTCGAAATAGTGCTGTAAATGCTGGTTTTTTCGCTCAATTTCATTGGGAAGGAAACTGTTAGCCCAAATTTGCCCATGGGGGTGAGGTTGAGAGCAACCCATAGCTTCACCTTTATTTTCAAATGCTTGTACCCAAAGGTACTCTTTGCCAAGTGCTTCTATTTGTTCATTCCACGTATCAATCACCGCGCCAATTTGCCCGAGCGACAACTCGGGTAAGGTTTTGCTGTGATCAGGGGAAAAACAAATCACTCGGCTCAGTCCCGTCACCGCTTGAGTTTTAAACAGCGGATTGGATGAAGCCGGCGCTTGTGGAGAATCAGGCTTTAGCGCGGCAAAATCATTGTCAAAAACAAAAGTGCCTTGATAATCCGGGTTCACGTCACCGGAAACGCGCTGATTGGTCGGACACAAAAAGCACTGCTCATGGTACGTTTGTTGTGGCGCGACTGGCGGTGTTTCATCTTGACCGCTCCAAGGGCGTTTGGCGCGATGAGGCGAGACCAAAACCCACTGCCCTGTTAATGGGTTATAACGGCGATGCGGGTGTTCACTGGGATCAAATTCTATACGGCTCATAACGGTTCACTTATTCAGGCTGATTGGCTCAGGACTTGGCTGCTCTCTCTTTGTTAAATTCAGTCTAACAAGGTCTTGGCCCTGTTTGCTGTGATCCAACACACAACAATGTAAACGTTTACACGAAGAAATAAAAAACATCAAATCCTGCGCAGTTGCGATCAGTCAAGCGATAGAATCACCGCAATTAAAACCAAGTGTGTCGAGATTTAAGCGATGTAGATCAAACGATATTGGGGGTAGACAACAAAAAACGTCACAACCAATGACAGAAAAGAGATTGGCATATTGGAATGGGAATAAACAAAGCAGAACAACAGATTGATGAACAGCGAAAGAGATGGAGAAACAGGAAAAGCAATAATTCCAATCTGATTAAGTATGTGGTCAATGATAGCTCAGGGATCAAGCTTGAGAACAAGACAAGCCTTTTCTTATCAAGAACGGAATCTAATTCGTTAATCTACAGGTAATTTTCTTAACGATGTATCGGATTTTTAACCAGCGAGGGTGATCAGCTATTGAATTAGATTAGGATAAAATCTTAAGAGAGAAATGATAAAATAAATAAAATGGAGGCGCCTCCCGGAGTCGAACCGAGGTCCACGGATTTGCAATCCGCTGCATAGCCACTCTGCCAAGGCGCCAAAGGGATTTGAAAGTCGAACTTTCTAAAGAAAAGATGGTGCCCCGGGCCGGACTTGAACCGGCACAGCGCGAACG
>JBFGYW010000129.1:0-8527 GCA_041587235.1 Vibrio sp. | reverse complement strand
GGCTGTTCATTTTGGCCGTCGACCAACTCAACCAAACCAACGCCAAATTTATAAAAGCGCACGCCTTCGCGAAATAGTTGCTGACTGAGGTGATCCGCGGCGCGGGTGATCGTGGTTACATCAGCCGTTGGGTAGGCAAAGTGGTGCAAAGCTTTCACACTGACCGGCTTGTCGTCGTAAGGCGAAGAGGAAGCAAACACTAACATGGTTTGACACAGCGAGTTTTGCTCACGGGCTTTTCTTGAGGCGATGCCCGCATGTTTACACAAGGCTTGAGAAAGAGAAAGGCGATCGGTAATGCGCTCGCCAGCACTGCGGGTGGAAAAAATCTGTTTCTTGGTGACTGTGCCACCTTGCCAACCTTTACACGCTTGACCGTTAAGCTCGCGAATGGTGCGCTCCATGTCAACGCCAAAGATTTTGCGCATCTTAGCGATCGAGGCCTGAGCCAAATCCAACCCATTGTGAATCCCCATGTGACGCAGATGAACCGATAAACGACGGCCAATGCCCCACAGATCCGATACCGACAGATGACTGAGAATTTGCTCGCGTAACTCGCGATGGTCGATGAGACAAACGCCCTGGTAGCCCGGCAGCTTTTTGGCGGCGTGATTGGCCGCTTTCGCCAAAGTGAGGGTTGGTGCCAGACCAACGCATACTGGCAGACGACACTCTTTCCACACCGCGCGCCTTAATTGGGTGGCATGGGCGTGGAAATCGGTGATCAGGTTTTCACAGCGCCGAAAAGACAAAAAAGACTCATCAATAGAATAGACGTATTGTTCGGGAGCAAAGCGGCCAATCACATCCATCATTTTTGCCGATAAATCGGCGTACAACTCATAGTTTGACGAAAACACGTGAATACCGCGCTGCTTACACAAGGCCTTCATGGTAAAGAAAGGTTGGAACTTCTTTATGCCCAGCGTTTGAGCCTGACGATTGGCCGCGACAATACAGCCATCGTTGTTGGACAGTACCACAATGGGCTGACCGCGCAAATCGGGTCGAAACACTTGCTCGGCGCTGCAATAAAAGGCATTGGCATCGACTAGGGCAAACATGGTTAATCTCGCGTGCGATGACTGCGGATCGAGTGGATCACGACGCCCTCTAAACTGAACGCGTCGAGTTCACCGATGGTGACCGGGGCAAAGGCTTGATTGGCCGAGCGCAACTGACGATGGACGGTGTCTAAAATTTTGCATACGAACTCTCCGTTGTAATTGGCCACCACTACATCATTATTGAGTGGCTGTACATGGCGATCGACGATCAAAAAGTCGCGGTCAAAAATACCGACGCCTTGCATTGAGTCACCGCAGGCTTGACCAATAAACGTTGAACTGGGGTGTTTGATCAACATCGCATCGAGATCAAGCGCTAACTGGGAATACTCAGCGGCCGGGCTTTCAAAGCCGCTAATGCCGGCACTGGCAAAAATGGGGATCACTTTCATAAGCATAAATACTGTTTGTTTGTACAGTATTTATTGTGGTTGAATTCCTGTCTTTGGTCAAGAAAAAAGGCCGTTTGCCGTTACGGCGACCGAGGAAGTTTTTGGGCGGCGAAGGGCGCTGGCGAGTATCGATAACTTTGATAAGTAAAGCTGATGATAAGTGATGAAAAATCGAGACTGTGAAAGAAATTTTGTTTGCATGTTATTTTCTTAATGTGATAAATTCGCCAACAATCTCGGAGAGTGATTCTGGGGGATACGCGTAACAGACATTCAAGCTGATTGTGCTGCTGCGTAGGGTAGGTACCAGTAAAGCCCTTTACTGGTAGACGGGATACTAATGTTGCAAAAAATCGCAGCATATTAATGGGAAACCCAACATTGAAATCAATAGCGAAACACACAAAAATCAGCTTTATTCTGCCTAAATGCCCAGTCATACAGATCAGAAGCATTACTGAACCTTGATTCCAGAAACATTCGCGTGTTGCCATCGAATTGATGGAGAGTTTGCCGTGAGCCTTAGTTAGGGTTCGTGGTTTTCATTGATATGCCTCTAGTTTCGATTTCCTGCTGCTTCAGGTATCACTAGACCTTTTTTTATGGGGTTCAGATATGACCACCGTTTTTGACGTCGATAATTCCGCTATCGACCATACTTTCTCTTGTCAAGTTCCACAGCCAACTGGCCTATACGACTTGACCCCAGATCAACACTTGCTTCAACAAGAGCAACACGAATCTGACGTGCGCTCATACCCGCGTCGCTTGCCGATTGCCATTCGCCGCGCGTTTGGCGTGTTGGTTGAAGACACTCGCGGACAAATTTTCCTCGATTGTTTGGCCGGTGCAGGCACCTTGGCATTGGGCTATAACCACCCTGAAATCAATCAGGCATTAAAAGCGCAATTGGACTCAGGTTTGCCGTACCAAACACTGGACATCACGACCGAAGTTAAGAATAACTTTATTCGCGCGGTAAAAGACTTTTTGCCATCGGCGTTTGCCAGCAAATCTGTGGTGCAATTTTGTGGTCCTTCTGGCGCAGATGCCGTCGAAGCGGCGATCAAACTGGCCAAGCAAACCACCGGCCGCAATACCATGTTTGCGTTTCGAGGTGCTTATCACGGTATGACCAATGGCACCATGGGGATGATGGGGAATCTGTCGACCAAAGACCGTCGTACTGGCTTGATGTCAGACGTGCACTTTATGCCATTTCCTTACGATTTACGCTGCCCATTTGGTTTAGGGGGCGAGGCAGGCATCAAAGCCAGCATTCGTTACATCGAGCGCTTATTGCAAGACGATGAATCGGGCATTATGAAGCCTGCGGCGATGATTGTTGAGCCGGTCCAAGGGGAAGGCGGCGTGATCCCTGCGCCTGATTTGTGGCTAAAAGAGCTGCGCCGAATCTGTGATGAGCACGGCATTTTATTGATTTTTGATGAAATTCAATGTGGCGTTGCCAAAACGGGTGAACGTTTTGCCTTTGAAACCTCTGGCATTCATCCCGATATTTTGTGTTTGTCTAAAGCGATTGGTGGCGGTTTGCCGATGTCTTTATTGGTGCTAGACAAAAGCATTGATACATGGCGCCCAGGTGAGCACACCGGCACGTTTCGCGGCAACCAATTGGCGATGGTTTCTGGCGCCAAAGCCTTAGAAATTATCGAGCGCGACAACCTAGTCGAACACGCTAAGCAAGCCGGTAACTACTTGCGTCAAGGGTTAGAGGCGATTGCAAAGCGCGTGAACTGCATTGCTGAGGTGCGTGGCAAAGGTCTGATGCTCGGGGTTGAAATTAAACAAACCAACGGTGAAACCAACGGCTTTGGTGAACCAAAAGCCGACGGCACTTTAACGCTGGCGATCCAGCGCGCAGCGTTAGAGCGCGGCTTAATGGTTGAAAAGGGCGGTCGAGAAGGCTCAGTGATCCGTTTTCTTCCACCAGTCATCATCAGCTACGAGCAGCTGGACTTTGCCCTTGAGGTGTTCGAAAAGGCGATCATTGCCGCCGGTGGTGAATACGTTGAGCACCCGCAAAACCAATGGCAACAACACTTTGTTCAAGTAGGTAAAGGCGGTGCGGATCATTACGCTTCTGTGATGCAGCACACCACTCAAGCCATGACCCAAGTATTTAATCAAGTCGATAAGCCTTATTCTGGCCTTGATCCTTTGATGCTTGAGGCACAGATTAAAGCCGTGAGCCTACAAGGCGAGAGCGACTTGGCGACCGTGATCGATGAAACCGCAGAGCTGGTGGCGAAACACTCTATTTTCACTCAGCACAAGCACTGTATCGCACACTTACACACACCACCAATGATGTCAGCCATTGCGGCAGAAAGCATGATCGCGGCGCTGAATCAGTCAATGGATTCTTGGGATCAGGCGTCAGCGGCCACTTATGTCGAGCAAAAAGTGGTTGATTGGCTTTGTCAGCAATATCAACTGAGCACACAAAGTGACGGTATCTTTACCAGTGGTGGTACACAAAGCAATCAAATGGGGTTGATGCTCGCGCGCGATTGGATCGTGGATCAATTGTCGCAGCATTCAGTGCAAAAACTCGGCTTGCCGGAGTATGCCGACAAACTGCGCATCGTGTGTTCAGAAAAAGCCCACTTTACGGTGCAAAAAGCGGCGTCTTGGATGGGCTTGGGTGAAAAAGCGGTGGTGACAGTGCAAGCGCATGATAATGGCACCATGGATAGCGATGCATTGCCGTCGACACTGACTTCACTAAAAGAACAAGGTTTGATCCCGTTTGCTATTGTCGGTACGGCTGGGACGACCGATCACGGCGCGATTGACGATTTAACCATGATGGCGGATGTGGCGAAAGAGTTTGGCCTTTGGTTCCACGTCGATGGTGCTTATGGCGGCGCTCTGATCTTTAGCTCGCACAAAATGCGCTTACAGGGCATCGAACGAGCGCACTCAATCAGTGTTGATTTCCACAAACTGTTTTTCCAAACCATCAGCTGTGGCGCGCTATTGGTCAACGACAAAGCGTCACTGCGCTTTTTATTGCACCACGCTGATTACTTAAATCGCGAGCACGATGAATTGCCGAACTTAGTCGACAAATCGATGGCGACCACTAAGCGATTCGACGCGTTAAAAGTGTACATGACGATGCAAGCCGTTGGTCCACAAATGCTTGGCGACATGTTGGATCACTTAGTCGCACAAGCTGAACAAGTCGCAACGATGATCGACCAACACAACAGCTTTGAGTTGTTGGCCGCGCCGAGTTTATCAACGGTGCTGTTTAGAGTGGCGACTCCGCACCTAAACTTGGATAGCTTGAATCAAAAAGTGCGTATTCAAGCCCTAGTACGCGGCATTGCCGTGCTGGGTGAGACCTGTGTCAATGGTCAAAGCGCCTTGAAGTTTACCATTTTAAACCCGTGTTTACAGCTGGCCGATTTTGAGACCTTGCTGACAAACATCGAAACGCTGGCGAACGAGCTGGCCTAACTGAACCGGTGCATGTTGCCAATACATGCACCTATTAATATCAGGTCTTAATCCCAATCTGATTACATCGTCAATCAGATTGGCATTAAGCCAACAATAAAGGAAAAATTCGCATGGCAGTTTTGCAAATTGGTGCCGGAGGTGTTGGATGGGTTATTGCTCATAAGGCAGCTCAAAATAACGATGTTCTCGGTGACATCACGATTGCTTCACGTACGGTGAGCAAATGTGAAAAAATTATTGAGTCGATTGAAAAGAAACAAAATCGCAAAGACACCAGCAAATCTCTTACCGCACGAGCGGTCAATGCCGACGACGTCGACGCTTTAGTCGCGTTGATCAAAGACGTCAATCCTGATTTAGTCATCAACGCCGGTCCTCCATGGGTCAACATGGCGATTATGGAAGCGTGTTACCAAGCGAAAGTCTCTTACTTAGACACCTCGGTGGCAGTGGATTTGTGCTCGGAAGGCCAGCAAGTTCCTCAAGCTTATGATTGGCAGTGGGGCTACCGTGAAAAGTTTGCTGAAGCGGGCATCACCGGGATCTTAGGCGCGGGCTTTGATCCCGGTGTGGTCAGTGTGTTTGCCGCTTACGCTGTGAAGCACTTGTTCGATGAAATAGACACCATTGATGTGATGGACGTCAACGCCGGCGATCACGGCAAAAAATTTGCGACCAACTTCGACCCAGAAACCAATATGCTCGAAATTCAGGGCGACTCTTTCTTCTGGGAAAACGGCGAGTGGAAACAGGTTGAGTGCCACTCACGCATGTTTGAATTTGATTTTCCTTTGGTCGGCAAACACAAGGTGTACTCGATGGCACACGACGAAGTGCGCTCGATGAAAGAGTTCATCCCGGCCAAACGCATCGAGTTTTGGATGGGTTTTGGCGATAAGTACCTCAACTACTTTAACTGCATGCGCGATATCGGTTTGCTCAGCCCAGATCCTGTTACCTTGCCAGATGGCCGCGAAGTCCAACCTCTACACGTGCTAAAAGCGTTATTGCCTGATCCAACTTCACTGGCGCCAGGATATACTGGAAAAACGTGTATCGGTACTTGGGTACAAGGTCGCAAAGACGGCCAAGAGCGCAGCGTATTTATTTACAACAACGCCGATCACGAAGTGGCGTATGAGGATGTAGAACACCAAGCGATTTCCTATACCACGGGTGTACCTGCTATTACGGCGGCTTTGCAGTTCTTCAATGGTAAATGGGCCGAGGCTGGGGTGTTTAACATGGAACAGCTCGATCCCGATCCTTTCCTTGAGACGATGCCGGGTATTGGCCTTGACTGGCACGTTCAAGAGCTTGAAGTCGGGCAGCCAGACATTCAAATTTTAAAATAAACACCATTGGCCGATGAGTTTCATCGGCCTTTTTATCACAGAGAGTGTATTGTGAATTCTTCTTTAACGACACCGTATTTTATGATTGATGAGCAAAAGCTCATTGCTAACTTAGAAAAAGCGCGTTACTTAAAAGAGCGCTCTGGAGTGAAATTGGTTTTGGCGCTCAAGTGCTTTTCGACTTGGGGCGTGTTTGATCTGATCAAGCCGTATTTAGATGGCACCACCAGCAGCGGCCCTTACGAAGTGAAACTGGGCCACGAAACCTTTGGCGGTGAAACTCACGCTTACAGTGTGGGCTACAGCGAGGCGGACGTACTCGAAGTAGCGGACATTTGTAATAAGATGATATTTAACTCTTATCATCAGTTTGAGGCCTACCAGCACTTAGTGAAAGGCAAGGCGTCGTTGGGGCTGCGCATCAACCCTGGGGTGAGCTATGCCGGCCAAGATTTAGCCAACCCTGCGCGAACTTTTTCTCGCCTTGGGGTGCAAAAAGATCAGCTCAACCCATCGATGTTTGAAGACCTCGACGGTGTGATGTTCCACATGAACTGTGAAAACAAAGACGCCGATGCGTTTTTGGCTTTGTTAACCTCTATTTCACAGCAATTTGGTGATTATCTGGACAAATTGGATTGGGTGAGTTTAGGGGGCGGTGTCTTCTTTACCTGGCCAGGTTACGAGCTCGACAAGTTGGCAGACGGCCTAAAAGCGTTTGCCGAGCAGCATCAAGTCCAAGTGTATTTAGAGCCGGGCGAAGCCATTATTACTCAAACCACAGATTTGGTTGTTACCGTGGTCGATATTGTTGAAAATGGTATGAAAACCGCCATTGTTGATTCTGCAACTGAAGCGCACCGCCTCGATACTCTGATTTACAATGAACCGGCAACGGTAAAAGAGAGCCACCCAGAGGGCGAACACGAGTACGTGATCGGTTCTTGCTCTTGCCTTGCTGGCGATCAGTTCTGTGTGTCGCGTTTTGAGCAGCCGCTGACCATCGGCCAGCGCTTACACATTGCCGACAGCGCCGGCTATACCATGGTGAAGCTCAACTGGTTTAACGGTTTGCGCATGCCGTCGGTGTACTGCCAACGCCAAGATGGCACAATCGACAAATTAAACGAATTTGATTATCAAGACTTTAAGCGCAGCTTATCGCAGTGGTCAGTTCGCTAACACATTGACAATCAGCACTTCGGTGCTGATTTTTTTGTCTTGTGAAAAGTGAGGGCTAGGCTGTGATTTGTGGCGATTTTTACATCGCGATGATATACATACGGCCTGCTATCGAGTAATCTATTTTCAATAAAAATCAAAAATGGCAAAGGTATTTTTGTGAAAATAGCGATGTTGAGCACAGGGGAAGAAGTCTTACACGGTGATATTGTCGATACCAATGCCGCTTGGCTCGGTGAGTATTGTTTTGAGCACGGTTTTGCACTGACAAAGCGCAGCACGGTTGGCGACAGTCTCAGTGCCTTGACTCAAGAGCTTATTATGCTGAGCCTCAATCACGA
The DNA here is from genome assembly GCA_041587235.1 of Vibrio sp. Taxonomy (GTDB): domain Bacteria; phylum Pseudomonadota; class Gammaproteobacteria; order Enterobacterales; family Vibrionaceae; genus Vibrio. The sequence goes on along the minus strand of JBFGYW010000129.1, from coordinate 695 downwards.
TGTGGTGTTTGTCAACGGTGGCTTGGGCCCAACCACCGACGATCTCTCCGCGCAAGCTGCGGCCGATGCGTGTGAAGTCGAGCTGGAAATGAACCACCCGTGGTTAGAAACCCTGACCGAGCGCTTTGCAGCCAAAGGGCGCGTGGTGACTAAAAGCAATGCCAAACAAGCGCTGTTACCCGAAGGCGCCGAGATGATCCCTAATGCGATAGGCACCGCCTGTGGCTTTTCTGTGCTGCTCAATCGCGCGCTGATGTTTTTTACTCCAGGCGTGCCAAGCGAGTTTAAAAGGATGGTAACCACGCAAATTATTCCTTTTTTACAGCAGCAATTCCCCCAAAATGCGCAACTGGCTTGTAGCCGTTTGTACACCTTTGGTCACAGTGAGTCGGGATTGGGCGAATTGTTAAGTGCGGTGCAATTGCCAGAGGGGTACTTTTTAGGGTATCGCTCTTCTTTGCCTTTTATCGAGATCAAGCTGTTTGGCCCACAAGGCGATTTGGATACCCGCGCCCGAGTGATGGCCCTGATCCACAATATCACCAAAGACTACACCTTGAGTATTGACCAGCCAGTCACGCGCTTAATCGGCCGTTACCTACAAGAAAAGCAACTGACTTTGTCCCTGGCCGAGCAAAGCACATTTGGTCACTTGAGCGCTTGGTTACACGACGATGAGACCTTATCTGGCCAAT
>JBFGYW010000128.1:0-8500 GCA_041587235.1 Vibrio sp. | reverse complement strand
CGATAGCCAACGAGCGTATCTTGGTGCGTATCAAAATCGCTTTAATCATGCGATTAATAATTTAACCCAAAGTAACGAGAACCTTGCAGCGTCGAAAGGCCGTATAGAAGACACCGATTATGGCAAAGAAACCGCGCAAATGGTCAAGCAACAAATTTTACAACAGGCCAGTATCAGTATTTTAGCCCAAGCCAAACAGCAGCCCAATCTCGTATTGGCGTTATTAAAATAACAAAAAGCAAAGTTTATCGACTGCCCTGCAATGAACTTGAGTAATTTATTGTCGTTTTATCGTGTTTTTTGTGCTTTTAGCGATTTCGAAGGGTTTTTAACGCCAATGGCAATTTTTTTTAAAAAAAGAGTAAAGGTTTTGCCAGAGGTGCCGTTAATGATAATAACTTTGAGAGAACTACTTGGTTTTCCGAGACGTCGGAAACCGCTTTAATCGGAAAATCAATTGGAGAATTCATTATGGCTATTAACGTAAACACCAACGTTTCAGCAATGACCGCACAGCGTTACCTAAACAGCGCAAACAATGCTCAACAACTTTCAATGGAACGTTTGTCTTCAGGCTTTAAAATCAATAGCGCAAAAGACGATGCAGCCGGTCTACAAATTTCAAACCGTTTGAATTCGCAAAGCCGCGGCTTAGATGTCGCTGTTCGCAACGCTAATGATGGTATCTCGATTGCTCAAACAGCCGAAGGCGCAATGAATGAAACCACCAATGTGCTGCAACGTATGCGTGACTTGTCGTTGCAATCAGCCAACGGTTCGAACTCAAAAGCAGAGCGAGTGGCAATTCAAGAAGAAGTAACAGCGTTAAACGACGAGCTCAACCGAATTGCAGAAACCACCTCTTTTGGCGGTAACAAATTGCTCAACGGTACCTATGGTACGCAAGCATTCCAAATTGGTGCTGACAGTGGTGAAGCCGTGATGTTGTCTCTTAAAGACATGCGTTCTGACAACAACATGATGGGTGGAGCGGCTTATCAAGCTGGTGAAGCCAAAGACAAAAACTGGACAGTATCAAGTGACAACAACGATTTAACCATCGAATACACTAACGCAAACGGCGAAGAAAAAGAGCTCAACATCACTGCCAAAACAGGCGATGATATTGAAGAGCTCGCCACTTACATCAACGGTCAAAATGACGATATTAAAGCGTCAGTTGATGAAGAAGGCAGATTACAATTGTTTGCAGGCAATAATAAAGTTCAAGGTGAGCTTTCTTTCTCAGGTGGCCTAGCGGGTGAGCTGGACATGGGAGATGCACAGGCCCAAACCGTTAATGACATCAATGTGACGACCGTCGGCGGCGCGCAAGAATCTGTGGCCATTATCGACTCAGCGCTTAAATACGTTGACAGTCATCGTGCAGAACTGGGTGCTTTTCAAAACCGATTTGACCATGCAATCAGCAACTTAGATAACATTAACGAAAATGTAAATGCGTCTAAGAGCCGAATTAAAGATACCGACTTTGCCAAAGAAACTACGGCGATGACCAAGTCGCAAATTTTGTCCCAAGCGTCAAGCTCGATTTTAGCTCAAGCGAAACAAGCGCCAAACGCAGCGCTGAGCTTACTCGGTTAATAAACTCATGGTGAGAGATGAGTGAGTCCAAACCCAACCGCAAGGTTGGGTTTTTTCGTTGTCGTAAAAAAAAAATCAAAAAGAGCAAAAAAAGACTAAAGCTTATTTACAGCCAGTCGTTAAAGAGATGAAGAGAAATGAAAGTCTTTAAGATGAGGTGAGAGACATCTTGAGGGCACAATACCCAGCCTAAGGAGATCTTATATGGCGATTAATGTAAACACCAATGTGTCAGCAATGACGGCGCAGCGCTATCTCAACCAAGCTGCTGATAGTCAGCAAAAATCGATGGAGCGATTGTCTTCTGGTTATAAAATCAACAGTGCGAAAGACGATGCTGCGGGTTTGCAAATTTCTAACCGTTTGACGTCGCAAAGTAATGGTCTAGATATGGCCGTGAAAAACGCCAACGATGGTATTTCTATTGCGCAAACCGCAGAAGGAGCAATGGACGAAAGTACCACCATCTTACAGCGTATGCGTGATTTGTCATTGCAATCGGCGAACGGCTCTAACTCACATTCTGAACGTGTTGCGATCCAAGAAGAAGTCACAGCACTGAATGATGAGTTAAACCGAATTGCTGAAACGACCTCTTTTGGTGGTAACAAATTGCTCAATGGTACTTACGGTACGCAAGCCTTCCAAATCGGTGCTGATTCAGGCGAAGCCGTATCTTTATCTTTGGGTAGCATGCGTTCAGATACTGCCAACATGGGCGGGACCTCTTATAAAGCCGAAGAAGGTCAAGCGGCAGATTGGACCGTGGGTGACAACACCGAATTCACCATGAGCTACACAAATAAACAAGGTGAAGAAAAAGAGCTGACCATCAATGCTAAGCAAGGCGATGATATCGAAGAGCTCGCGACTTACATCAACGGTCAAAGCGATGATGTTAAAGCGTCTGTCGATGATGAAGGTCGTTTACAAGTGTTTGCTTCTTCACAAAAAGTGGATGGAGAAGTTGAATTTGGCGGTGCGTTAGCGAACGAACTCGACATGGGTGATGGCCAAAGTGTCACCGTTAAAGATATTGATGTGACCAGTGTTGGTGGTTCACAAGAAGCGGTTGCTGTCATTGATGGTGCATTAAAAGCGGTAGACAGTCAGCGCGCCTCATTGGGTGCATTCCAAAACCGTTTTAATCACGCGATTAACAACTTAGAAAACATCAATGAAAATGTTAATGCGTCTAAGAGCCGTATTAAAGATACTGATTTTGCCAAAGAAACCACGGCGATGACTAAATCGCAAATTTTACAGCAAGCCAGTACCTCGATTTTAGCGCAAGCAAAACAGTCGCCTTCAGCAGCGTTGAGTTTGTTGGGTTAATCTCGTCTGATAGAGTCGTCTTAAATTTGCTGTTGTAAGTGTTGTGGACAGCAGAAGGTAGGAGGGAGATAGTTATGGATGTATCATCCAACGCATCGAACATCCAGCCTTATGGCTTAAGTAATGGCACTAAAATTGCTTACGAAAAGAATAGTGCTGCAAACCTTACGCCATCTGAGGTGGGGGCAAATAGCCAAATCAATAAGGCTCAAGCTACTGACACACCTCATCCGGTTGAATCTGTTGCCGAGCTTGCAGAAGCAAGGGAGCAGATCAACAAAGAGCAACGTGAAAAGATGGTCGAAAAAATGAATGAATTTATTTCGAACATCAATCGAGGCGTGGCTTTTAAAGTGGATGAAGACTCAGGTCGAGATATTGTGACGATTTACGAAACCACTACTGGGGATGTGATTCGTCAAATACCCGATAAGGAAATGTTAGAAACGTTGAATCGATTGGCCGATTATTCCGCCAACACAGGTTTGTTAGATGACACGGTTTAGTCAATAATTAATAGCAATCTCACGTTATCATTGCGTGAGATTGGTATGACTTAGCTGCATCAACAAACAGGTACAAATACGTGCAATGTTTTGAGTCAACGTGAGTAGAATCCCCATTTTTTCTAGGCGGGGGTTCTACCTGCTGTACTTTTTGTACGTTTACTTTGTTATCAGTGTGAGGTGAGAGACTCGAACGGATGGATACAAGCAAAAGTGGGGGGATGACATGAGCATAGGCTCGATCGGAATGACCGGTGGCATGGATGTCAATGCAATGGTGAGAAAAGTGGTTGACGCTGAGCGTTTACCCAAGCAGCAGCAAATTGACGCCAGTCGCCAACAGGTACAATCGAGTATTAGTGCTTATGGCAAATTGCGCGAGTCGCTCGATACAATGAAAAATTTGATGTCACAATTTCGCCAGGACAAAGCGTTTGCGGTACGAAAAGTGGAATCAAATGACGATGCCATTGTCACGGCGAGTGCTACCACGGATGCGATCGCCGGTCAGTACACAATCGATGTATTACAACTTGCTCAAAGTCATAAAGTGGCGTCTCAGGTATTGCCTGAAGACGCCAAGTTTGGCCCAGGCAAAATGACCATTTCTTTAGGTGAAAAAGACTTCTCTATTAATGTTCGTGGCAATACCAAATTGACGGATGTGGTGCGAACCATCAATGCAGTAAGAGATAACCCTGGGGTCAGAGCCTCAGTGATCAATGATACTCAAGGTCCTCGTCTTATTTTATCTTCTAATCTGTCTGGGGAAGATCAAACCATTCGCGTTGCCGTTGACGCCAAAGAAGACGATCCACTTAATTATTTTTCATACCACACAATGGCTGAACGTCAGTCGGCATTGAGCGATGCGCAAAAGCAGGCCAGTCAATTGTTGTCCTCGGCAGAGAAGGACGATGAAAAAGACCTTTCAACCTCTCCACTCGATGAGCAATCGCGCTCTCTCAAACCTGAAGATAACATACCAGGTTGGACAGAAACCGCGTCAGGGACGTTACTCGACTCCTATAAATCTCAAACAGAATTGGCAACCGAACAAGCACAAATCGAGCAAAAGGTGACTCGTGAAAAGCAAGTGTTAGCCGAACGCGTCGCCCGAGGGGAGATCAGCGCAGAAAAGGCTGAAGAACTTGCCAAAGAGAACTTATCTGATGCTGACAAACAAAAGCTTACTGCGATTGAACAGTCGCGAGAATCTCTGAGAAAAGCTCAGCAATCGATCAAAAATTATCGCGGTATGGTGGAAGTGCAAGCGGCGCAAGATGCAAAAGTTCGCCTCGATGGCGTGGCTGAGTTATCGAGTAACAACAATATTATTGAAAACGCGGTAGAAGGCGTTAGCTTAACGCTAAAAGGTGTCACAAAAGCGGGCCAGGCGGGAACGGAAATCGGAGTTGAGTATGACCGTAGCAGTGTACGCAGTGATATTGAACAATTTGTCGCGTCGTATAATCAGTTTTACCAAACCGCCAAATCACTCACCGGTGTCAATAGTATCACCGGTGAAAAAGGCCCATTGAGCGGTGACAGTACGGTAAGAGGGGCGGATTCGCGTTTAAAAAGTGTCTTTTCTACTCAAATTGAGCAAGCCCCTGAAGACATGAAAAGTTTAACGGAATTAGGCGTTACCACCACTCGCCAAGGCACCTTAGAAATAAATTATGATATGCTTGATCGTCAGATCAACAATCACTTTACTGAGCTAGAAGATTTTTTTGGTGGTCGCAATGGCTTTGCTAAGCGAGTTGAAGACGCGATTCATGGTCTAACCGGAGTGACGGGTTCGATTCGAACGCGAGAACAAACCCTAACAGAGCAAAATCGCCAAATGGCCGATGACCAAAATCGCTTAGACAAACGTATGGAAAGTTTAGAACAACGCACTCATGATAAATTTACCGCTATGCAAGATGCGACCAGTAAAATGCAAGGTCAATTAAGTGCATTACAAAATGCCTTAGGTTAATCAACGGATGTCGTTAATCGTAACTAAAATTAGTGATATAGATCACAACATTGTCGCAATGCTAAAAAATGAATCCTTTAGCACTGAAGAATTGCAGCAACTGGTCGATACAAGGGATCAGTTATTGCATGAGTATATTGTTGAGATTAAAGCGGATGCGAGTTTGGCAAAGCATCCACAAACCCTTGAGCTCATGAATGCGACACAACGTATTGCGGAGCTTCTCAAGACAGGCACCCAAAAGGTTTCTGAGGATTTAAATCGCTTACAATATGGCAAGCGCTCGGTCCAGCAATACCAACAGTTTAAATAAGAGGTTTTTATGCGCGGTTCTTTACAAGCTTATAAAAAAGTATCAGTGGATAGTCAGCTTAGTGCAGCATCGCCACACAAAGTGATACAAATGTTGATGGCTGGTGCAATTGAGCGAATTATTCAAGGCAAAGCGGCGATGCTTGCAGGTAATATCTCAGTTAAAGGGGAGAGGCTAGGTAAAGCGTTGGATATCGTTATTGCCCTGCGCGGCTGTTTATCCATGGATGACGGTGGGGATATCGCCCAAAATTTAGATCAATTGTACGAATTTATGATTACGCAAATCACTAATGCAAACCACAAAAATGACGCACAAGCATTAGACGATGTGGTTGAAATTTTGCGTGAAATTAAATCAGCTTGGGATCAAATCCCCAACGAGTACCACAATTTGACCGCTTCACAAGTGGGAATCTAAAAAATTTGCGATTCTTCCCTTTGTGTCACAGTGGTGTAATGTAAAGTTGCCATATTTCAAAATTCCAATAGAATAAAGCCATTAGTTTTAATGGCTTTTTTTATTGTAAGACGCTTTTATACCAATCTAATTAAATAGCGGGTCACCCTAGCGGGTTTAAAAACTCGATAACGTCGCTAAGAAAATCACTTGTAGAATCACTACTCATTGTTTTTTCTTGCCTTGTTCTCAAGCTTGATCACTGTGCTATCATTGACCACATACACAATCAGATTGGTAATTACTAAAGTTGAAGACCGTTTCTTATACTCTTCTTACTAGGTACAGGGTGAAGGTGAGCGCATGGAAAATCTTGAGAGCCAAGTGGATAAATCACGTTTTTAATGATCGACTCGTGATTTATTTCAACGCAGTTATCGAGTTTTTCTCTGCGACAGTAACCCATTATTTGGCGAGATTGGTATTGATTAAAGATTATAATTTACCAAGGGCAACATTGTTCATTTATGCAAGGTTTGGCAAAAATACTCATTATTGAAGATGATCCAGAGCAGCGTCGTTATCTCAATCACATTCTTGAATTCATCGGTGAGAACTGTGAGGTTGTCGACAGCCAGTCTTGTTATCAAATCGATTGGCAATATCAGTGGACAGGCTGCATTCTAGGAGCGATTCCCAACTCAAAAACAGAGGACATTGTCAATTTGCTTGATAATGCAAATCACATCCCTTTGTTGTGTTTTCTTCCTGTGCCATCCAGAGCGCAGCAACTGCCCAATTTTATTGGCGAATTAAAATACCCACTTAATTTCCCTCAACTCAGTGATGCCATCCGTCATTGTCGAGAGTTTCTAGGCCGCTGCGGTGGGTTAGAACAAGCCGGATCGCGGAAAAATACCCTCTTTCGCAGCCTCGTCGGACAAAGCACTGAAATTCAACAGGTGCGTTATTTAATCGAACAGGTCTCACAAAAAGACGCCAGTGTCTTGATCCTCGGCGAGTCTGGTACGGGTAAAGAAGTCGTAGCGAGAAATCTGCACTTTCATTCTCAATACCGCGATGGGCCCTTTGTGCCGATTAACTGCGGTGCGATCCCAGCTGATCTATTGGAAAGCGAGCTGTTTGGTCATGAAAAAGGCGCTTTTACTGGCGCGTTAACCACCCGAAAAGGGCGGTTTGAGCTGGCTGAAGGCGGCACCATTTTCTTAGATGAAATTGGTGATATGCCGATGCAAATGCAAGTCAAATTATTGCGGGTGTTACAAGAACGCAGTTTCGAGCGTGTTGGTGGTAGTGAAACGATTAAGGTCAACGTCCGATTGGTGGCGGCGACTCATCGCGACTTAGAGTTGATGATCGAACAAGAGAAGTTTCGCGAAGATTTATTCTACCGTTTGAATGTTTTTCCGATTGAAATGCCGTCGCTCAAGGCACGTAAAGAAGATATTCCATTGTTGATACAAGAATTGACGACGCGTTTAGAATCTCAAGGCGCTTCGCCGGTCTGCTTTACATTAAGGGCGATCCACTCATTGCAGGAGCATCATTGGCCTGGCAATGTGAGAGAATTGGCCAACCTAGTTGAGCGAATGATGATTCTGTACCCCAATACATTAATCGACGTCAATCATTTGCCAACCAAGTACCGCTACTCGGATATTCCGGAGTTTCAGCCGGAAGATCACACTCAAGTGACGGTCAGCGAGTTAGAACGCGACGCGTTGGATAATATTTTTTCGGAAGAGTTTAGTTTTGAAGAAACGAACACTGACAGTGCGGTCTCCATGCTCCCGGCTGAAGGATTGAACTTAAAAGAGATGCTGGCCAAACTCGAAGTGGACATGATCAACCAAGCCCTTGATGCACAAGAAGGGATCGTCGCCCGCGCTGCTGACATGCTTGGTATGCGACGCACCACACTGGTCGAAAAGATGAAAAAATACCAGATGCAGCGATAGTTGATATTGTCAAAAAAACGTCTAATCTTAACTGATTGATAAATATAACAAATGGCTTGGCTTGCTTATTGCATGTCAAGCTATTGTTGTTTTTCTGACACAGATAAAGGATATGAGTATTCAATGAGTGAGCAAGAATACATTGATAACTTGGAATCGCAAGTCTCTCGTTACCAACAAGTACTTGATGTGATGCCAGCTGGGGTAATCTTGCTTGACACTCAGGGAGAAGTTCAAGAAGCCAACCCAGAAGCGCAACGATTACTTGGTGTGAAGTTATTGGGTGAGAAGTGGTTTTCTATTATTCAAGCCGCCTTTGCTCCCCGTGAAGATGACGGCCATGAAGTGTCACTAAAAAATGGTCGCAAGGTGAAGT
>JBFGYW010000127.1:0-8680 GCA_041587235.1 Vibrio sp. | reverse complement strand
TTCAATCAATTCGTATTCACGATTCGATTGAAGATGGTCCAGTTCAATGTGATGTTGCTCTGCCAGTTGCGTCAACTGGATGACGATTTCATTGAGGGTTTGTGAACCGTAAATCCCCGGCTCTCTTTTGCCGAGTAAATTTAGATTAGGCCCATTGAGTAATAAAATTCGTTTTCTGGCAGTCATTTGTGGACATCTTCCTTAAATATGCATCGATAAGACACAATTCCAACTATACGGTAATTAAACCGTGATTTTTGTTAGCGTTGGGCAAAAAAAATCATTTCGCCAACAATTATAGCTAATTCATAGCAAATCGCAGCATTTTACTGGTCTAATCACCAGAAATTAACAAAATGCTGATAAAGCGTATCGACAACACTTTGTTTACTAGGTTAACACACCTGCTTGAGGAAAAAAAAATGCCGCTGAATAAGACAGCGGCATGGTGTAACCGGGGGAGTAGCGTTACATTAGTTGGGTTTGTTCTTCGATCAATTGCTCTACCACACTGGGGTCGGCCAAGGTGGACGTGTCGCCAAGGTTGCTGGTGTCACCGGTGGCAATTTTGCGCAAAATACGACGCATGATCTTACCCGAGCGGGTTTTGGGCAGCGAATCGGTCCAGTGCAAAATATCGGGCGTGGCGATAGCGCCAATTTCTTTGCGAACCCAGTCTTTCACCGCTTTGTGCAGTTCGGCATTCGGGTAGACACCTTGGTTAAGGGTGACATAGGCGTAAATCGCTTGGCCTTTGATCTCATGGGGAATACCGACAACGGCCGCTTCGGCGATTTGGTCAAACGAGACCAGTGCCGACTCAATCTCAGCGGTGCCCATACGGTGGCCAGAAATATTTAACACATCGTCCACACGGCCAGTGATCCAGTAATAGCCATCCTGATCGCGTTTCGCACCGTCACCAGAGAAATACATCCCGGGGAACGTCGAAAAATAGGTTTGCTCAAAGCGTTCATGATCGCCATAAACCGTGCGCATTTGGCCAGGCCAAGAATCGAGAATCACCAAGTTGCCTTCAGCTTCACCTTCTAATTGTTTCCCTTCGTTATCGACAATCGCGGGTTGGACGCCAAAAAATGGCCGTGTCGCAGAGCCGGGTTTGAGCTCGGTTGCCCCTGGGAGTGGGGTGATCAAAATGCCGCCCGTTTCGGTTTGCCACCAAGTGTCGACCACTGGGCAGTTGCTGTTGCCAATGGTTTGATAATACCACTGCCAAGCCTCGGGGTTGATGGGCTCGCCCACAGAACCCATGATGCGCAAACTTTCGCGATGGGTGCCTTTAATTGCTTCTAACCCTTTGGCCATCAATGCGCGAATGGCGGTCGGTGCGGTATAGAGTAGGGTGACCTGGTGTTTGTCGATCACCTCACTCATACGCGAAGTGGTGGGGTAATTCGGCACCCCTTCAAACAAGAGCGTCGTCGCACCATTGGCCAAAGGCCCGTAAACTAAATAACTGTGGCCGGTGATCCAACCGACATCGGCAGTACACCAAAATACATCGTCTTTGTGATAATCAAAAATGTATTTAAAGGTGAGCGCGGCATAAACTAAATAACCGCCGGTGGTGTGCAGTACCCCTTTGGGTTTGCCGGTCGACCCTGAGGTGTAGAGAATAAACAGCGGATCTTCGGCAGACATTTCTTCCACTGGGCAAACGTTACTGGCTTGTTCACACGCGCTTTGCCACTCAATATCGCGCCCTTCTTGCCATGCAATATCGCCGCCAGTGCGTTTAAACACCACGACCTTGTCAATGCCGGTGACCTCTGGGTTTTGCAGTGCTTGGTCGACATTGGCTTTCAGCGGTACGCTACGACCGCCGCGAACCCCTTCGTCGGCCGTGATCACTAGTTTTGCGTTGGAGTCGACAATACGCCCCGCCAGCGCATCGGGGGAAAAACCACCAAATACTACAGTGTGTACCGCGCCAATTCTGGTACAGGCGAGCATGGCGACGGCCGCTTCTGGCACCATTGGCATGTAGATACAAACGACGTCGCCTTTTTGGATCCCTTGCTGTTTGAGCACATTGGCGAAGCGACACACTTTATCGTGCAGTTGATTGAACGTGATGTGCTCGTCTTGTGCGGGATCATCGCCTTCCCAAATGAGAGCGGTTTTGTCGCCACTGGTGCTTAAATGTCGATCAACACAGTTCGCACAGACGTTGAGTGTGCCGTCTTGATACCAGCGAATATCGATATGGCCTGGGTCAAACGACGTTTGTTTGACTTTTGTAAACGGGGTGATCCAATCGAGGACCAGTCCTTGTTGAGCCCAAAAAGTCTCTGGGTTATCAACCGATGCCTGATACATGGATAAATACGTGTGGTTATCAATATGTGCACCTTGTTGTATTTTTGATTTTATAGGGTACAAAGAGGGATCACTCATGACGTTTCTCCTTAAAGCATTCGTTGCACAACGAATGGGTCACGTGGGCAAGATGTCCTATAACTGTTGACCAAGGTGGTGGATTCGACAATTAGACTTTTGGATGAGAAGAGTGAATTTGTCGTTGACCTCCCATTGTGGAGCAATTTAACTGATGCATTACAAGCTTGTTACGCGCTGGGTGTGATCATCATCAAGGGGGCTGTGTTATCAGAGAGTAGGGGCTGTGAAGGTGTGATGACTTGGTGAAAACGGGTCAGCCACAATCGAATCGGATGTGCGATGTGAGTGACTGCACAGCTTGAGCGCATCAAGGTGCGTACCTGCACAGATTCTACGCTAGGTGATTGAATTTACATCACAGCGGTTATTTAATTTTTGTCACCGTATTCGTAAAGCAGTGGCAAGGACAGCAAATGCAAGGTTGGGAAGTCGTCCCTATATCATTGGCGTATCTGGGCATCTTGTTTTTGATCGCTTGGTATGGCGACCGACAAAAGCAGTGGTTATCTCGCTACCGTGCGGTGATTTATTCGCTGTCGATTGCCGTTTACTGCACCTCGTGGACGTTTTATGGCACGGTCGGTCAGGCCAGTGCTAACCCTTGGTCCTTCTTACCGATTTACCTAGGGCCGATTTTGGTCTTTCTATTTTGCTGGCCTTTGATGTCTCGCTTGGTCCGAGTCTCGAAACGAGAACACATTACTTCCATTGCCGATTTTATTGCTGCTCGCTACGGCAAATCTCAAGGCTTAGCGGTCATGGTGACGTTAATTGCCGTGATCGGCATTTTACCTTATATCGCTTTGCAACTGCGCAGTATCACTATGAGTTTGGATGTAGTGGCCCCGGCATTAAGTGGTCAGTTTGGTTATCAACAATCTCATGTCGCCGGCTTTGGCGTGTTGGTATTAGCCTTATTTACCATGTTATTTGGCACGCGCCACATTGATAACACCGAACATCACCGCGGTATGATGATGGCTGTGGCCTTTGAGTCGATCGTTAAACTATTGGCTTTTTTAAGCGTTGGCTGGTTTGTGGTCAGTACGGTTTTCTCAAGTGCGGAGCTGGAATTTTCCCCCTGGATTACCGATAGCTATCAAGCGCCGAACTGGGCGCAATTGGTGATCCACACCTTGCTGGCGATGATGGCGTTTGTGGCCTTGCCGCGTCAATTTCACACCATGATCGTCGAAAACGAAGCGGCCAAAGACCTTGCGGTTGCACGCTGGCTGATCCCGGGTTACTTGTTGTTGATGGCCTTGTTTGTCTTGCCATTATCGTGGGCGGGCAGCGGTTTATTAGGCATAGGGTTTGTGGCAGATACCTTTGTGATCAGTGTGCCGCAAAGTTTGGGCTCTCAATCAATGGCGGTGCTGGCCTTTCTCGGCGGCACGTCCGCGGCCAGTGGCATGGTGATCGTGTCAACCATCGCCTTGGCCATCATGGTCTCGAACGATTTAGTCATGCCACTGCTGCTGCGCAAAATGCGTTTTCAGGGTGGGGGGTATCGCCATTTTTCTGGTGTGATGCTGCGCATTCGCCGCGCGTTGATTTGTTTTATTTTGCTCGCCGCTTGGGGCTGTTACCGTTTGCTTGACAGTATCGAGTCACTGTCGGCGATCGGTTTTCTCTCCTTTGCCGCGGTCACGCAATTTGCCCCTGCGTTACTCGGTGGTTTGTATTGGCGTCAAGGGAATCGCTTTGGCGTTTTTGTCGGACTGAGCAGTGGTTTTGTGATTTGGTTGATCACCGTGATGAGTCAGATCGGCATGTTTGCTGGTGATAGCCAAACCAATGTGTTGCTCTGGATTTTGGCGCCGCCTCTGTGGTTAGCTAAATTGGGGTTACAGAGCAGCGACTGGGGAATGACATTGAGTATTGCGGTCAATATCAGCGCGTATGTGGCGATCTCGTTATTGACGCGAGCCTCGGTCACGGAACGTTGGCAAGCGGCGAACTTTGTTGGTTCGAACACTGATGGTGAAAGCCTCAGCTTATACCAAGCGCGTGTGACGGTGGCAGAGCTAGAAACCCTCACTCGTCGCTTTGTTGGCCGGGCGAGGATGCGCACCGCTTTTGACCACTTTTGGCAAGCGTTTGGCACCACCTTGCTGCCCACTCAACAAGCACCGGCGTCCTTGATTCGCCATACCGAGCGGGTGTTAGCTGGGGTCTTTGGCGCTTCTTCGGCTAAGTTAGTCCTCAATTCGGCCTTGCAAGGCAAGAAAATGCAATTGGAAGAAGTGGCGACCATCGTCGATGAAGCGTCGGAAATGTACGACTTTAGCCGCGGATTATTACAAGGGGCGATTGAGCACATCAACCAAGGTTTATCGGTGGTCGACCGCCATTTGCGCCTCGTGGCATGGAACCAAACGTATCTCGATATGTTTCATTACCCGCCGGGGCTGATCCAAGTGGGACGGCCGATTGAAGACGTGATCCGCTTTAATGCCGAGCGAGGCTTGTGTGGCCCAGGTGAGGTGGAAAAGCATGTGCAAAAGCGCATTGGTTATCTCAAAAAAGGCTCTTCCCATACGTCCTCGAGAAGGCACCCAGACGGTCGTGAAATTGAGGTGCAGGGCAACCCGATGCCAGGGGGCGGGTTTGTGATGAGCTTTACCGATATCACGGTTTTTCGCCAGGCCGAGCGAGCGCTCAAAGAAGCTAATGAAAGTTTGGAAGACAGAGTGCGCGCACGTACTCAAGAGTTAGAAAGCCTCAACCAACAACTGCGTGACGCCACAGAGCGTTCACTGCGTGCGGTTGAGTCCAAATCGCGATTTTTAGCCGCGGTGAGCCATGATTTGATGCAACCGTTAAATGCCGCCCGTCTCTTTGCCTCGTCCTTGGCAGAGGTCGCCAGTGATGACCACAGTCAACAAAGTGCAAAAAACATTGAAAGTGCTTTGAGCGCCGCTGAAGATCTGATCGGGGATCTGTTGGACATTTCGCGTTTGGAGGCCGGGAAAATGGTCGTCCAACAAGCACCCTTTCCGTTGCAAAGTCTGTTCGCTCATTTACACGCCGAGTTTTCTTTGCTCAGTGAGCAACAAGGGGGCGATTTTCGCGTGATCGACTGCGGCTGTTGGGTCAACTCCGATAGCAAATTATTGCGCCGAATTGTGCAAAACTTTCTCACCAATGCGTTTCGCTATAACCCCAAAGGCCGCATTGTGTTAGGGGTGCGTCGCCAAGGGCAACACGTGAGTTTACAGGTTTGGGACGATGGGCCGGGTATTGAAACATCGAAGCAGGCGCAGATCTTTGAAGAGTTCACTCGTGGCTCTCAGGTGACCGACAGGCAGGGCTTGGGCTTAGGGCTGACGATAGCCAAAGGCATTGCGGATGTGCTCGGCCACCGCTTGTCACTTAAATCTCAAGTGGGCAAAGGCAGTGTCTTCTCTATTTTATTGCCAAGGGTGGCGAGTGTCGCAAGCTTGCCTAAGCCCGTTGACGAGCCAGTGGTTTACTCGCCTTTACAGGGGCTTAAAGTGCTGTGTATCGACGATCAAAGATCGATTCTCGACGGCATGCAAACGCTTTTATCTCGTTGGCAATGCGAGGTCAAAGTCGCGCTCAATGGCGAGCAAATGAACCAACACCTGGCCACGGGATGGCAGCCCCAAGTGATCTTATCTGATTATCGCCTGCAAGATGGCGCAACCGGTCTTGAACTCTTACAAGCCTATCAACAGCAAGGACATCGCGAGTGTGTTGGCGTGATCATCAGTGCCGATAGAACGGCCGATATTATTGATAAGGTCAAAGAGGCGGGTTTTGTGTTTCTCGCTAAGCCGATTAAGCCGCTCAAATTGCGTGCCTTACTCAATCAAAGTGTCGATTCACCCGTGCTTAATCACTAATGGCGTGACGGGCTCGCAGATTTGCTGTGTCACCCGCTTGTCAGCAACCCGATTGGCTTACATTGGGGCGTGCAGCGCGTGCAGTTCACATTGCAATTGGTGATAAAATGCCTCGCCGTTGGCAATGGTTTGATAATACTGCTGCAGTCTAAATAGCGGGACGTGCACATTGTCTAAACACTGTTTTCGAAAGCTAGGGGAGCGGCTGGGATCGCGGACAGAATCCAGTAAGTGACGAAACATTTGACGCAAGTACAACTGGTAAAGTAAATCGTTTTCGGTGCGTTGCCCAGGTTCGTAATACTGGGCGAGTAATAGGCCATTGTGAAGGTAACTATGGATGACATCGGGCTCAAAGCCAGGCGCGACCCAGGCGTCGAGAAAACGGTCTTGTGACTGAAAATAGGCTTGGTACAGAGATGAAAAGGACATACAAGACTCCTTATGATTCAAATGATAATTATTATCATCTAATCGCGAGCTTTGCAATCACAATGGCATGTTTTGTCGTGCCAATCTTTGCGTGCGCGTATAAAAAACTTGTCTATAAGAGGGAGTCGGCTTGGTAATATCGACAGCGATGTAAGGCACGACTTAGGTAGAGGCGCGGAATAAGAGCCGTCAATACTCGGTCAGGCTCAACAGTAAACTAAAAATATAAGTAAATCGTATCAGTGACGTTCAGACTGGGCTCAGTAAGGCAGAAATGCGCCTTACTGAGCGTTATGATCAATGGTCTTGAGCAGCACCGGCGCCTTTTGGATAGCGAATCGATTCCACCATCTCTTTCACATCATCTGGGACTTCTGCAGTAAACTTGTTCACCACAATCGCGACGACAAAGTTTAAACACATCCCCAGAGTACCAATGCCTTCGGGACTGATACCAAACAACCAGTTATCTGGCGTATTCGCCGAAGGGTCGATGAACTTGAAGTAAATAATGTAAGCGGCGGTAAAGGCGATGCCTGACAGCATGCCGCAAATCGCCCCTTCTTTGTTCATCTCCTTGTAGAAAATACCCAAAATAATCGCAGGGAAGAAAGACGAAGCGGCCAAACCAAAGGCAAACGCCACCACCTGAGCGACAAAGCCCGGCGGGTTAATGCCTAAGTAGCCGGCCCCGACAATAGCAACGGCGGCACCAATACGCGCGGCGAGCAATTCTTGTTTGTCGGTCATATTGGGCTTAAAGCCTTTTTTGAGTAAGTCGTGGGAGATGGAGGTGGAGATCACCAACAACAAGCCCGCCGCCGTCGATAACGCAGCAGCTAAGCCCCCAGCGGCTAACAAGGCGACCACCCAGTTGGGCAATTGCGCTAACTCTGGTGAGGCCAACACGATGATATCGCGGTTAATGCTCATTTCATTGCGCTCATCACCGGCGTAAAACATCTTGCCATCGCCATTTTTATCTTCCCATTTGACTAGGCCTGTACTTTCCCAGTTACGATACCAACTTGGCGCTTCGGCAGCGGCGACCCCTTGCATGTCTGGGCCGTTGATCGTATCAATCATATTCACTCGAGCAAAGGCGGCGACGGCAGGGGCTGTGGTGTAAAGGAAAGCGATAAAAATCAGAGCCCAGCCAGCCGAAATGCGTGCATCAGACACTTTGGGTACGGTAAAGAAGCGAATAATCACATGGGGAAGTCCCGCGGTACCGACCATCAAAGCGGCACAAATAAAGAAGACATCGACCATGCTTTTGGAACCATCGGTATAGGCGGTAAAGCCGAGCTCTTGGGTTAAACCATCGAGCTTAGTCAGTAAGTAGGTATCCGTACCTTCAATGGTCGAGCCAAAGCCCAATTGAGGCAGTGGGTTACCTGTCATCATCAATGAGGTAAAGATCGCAGGGACCAAAAAGGCAAAAATCAACACACAATATTGAGCGACCTGGGTATAAGTAATGCCTTTCATCCCGCCCATGACGGCGTAGAAAAAGACAATCCCCATACCGATAACGATACCGACATTGATGTCCACTTCCAAAAAGCGTGCAAAGACCACGCCCACACCACGCATTTGGCCGGCGACATAAGTAAACGAAACGAAAATGGCACAAAAGACGGCAACCATGCGGGCGGTTTTGGAGTAGTAGCGATCGCCGATAAAATCGGGCACGGTAAATTTGCCAAATTTTCTCAAGTAAGGGGCGAGACACAAGGCCAACAGTACATAGCCCCCGGTCCATCCCATCAGGTAAACCGCACCGTCGTAGCCGACAAACGATATGATCCCCGCCATAGAGATAAACGACGCTGCCGACATCCAGTCTGCGGCGGTCGCCATGCCATTGGCAACGGGGTGGACACCGCCGCCAGCGACATAGAATTCACTGGTGGAGCTGGCGCGCGACCAAATAGCGATGCCGATGTACACCGCGA
>JBFGYW010000126.1:0-8752 GCA_041587235.1 Vibrio sp. | reverse complement strand
CGCCAATATAAGGCTAGCAACATTCTAATACAATTGTCGTAACAAATTATGCTACACAGGGCATGTTTTTCACTTTTTAGTTGTAAAAAATCAAGTAAAGAGCACACTACGAAAGAGAACAATTGACTTTGCAGGCCAACCCCAGTACAAAAATGACACACAAAAATCCTGGGCGGATTAAATAATAAAACAAAGGAGATTGTTATGGCAGATAAGAAAGCGACCCTTCACATCGAAGGTCAAGCGCCAATCGTACTGCCAATTATGGATGGGTCACTTGGCACCCCTGTAATTGACGTTCGTAAGCTTGGAGCTAATGGTTACTTTACCTATGACCCAGGCTTTCTTGCCACTGCATCATGTGAATCTCGAATCACTTACATCGATGGTGAAAAAGGTATTCTTCTACACCGCGGTTTTCCAATAGCCGACCTTGCTAACCATGCCGATTACCTGGAAGTCTGTTACATCCTACTTAATGGTGAAGCGCCAAATCGCACACAGTATCAAGAATTTAAACGCACTGTGACTCGTCATACTATGGTGCACGAGCAAATCGCCAGTTTTTTCCATGGCTTCCGACGCGACGCTCACCCTATGGCGGTAATGTGTGGCGTAGTCGGGGCTCTCGCGGCCTTCTACCACGACTCTTTAGACATTAACAACGATGAGCACCGAGAGATCACGGCTTATCGCTTGTTGTCTAAAATGCCCACATTGGCGGCGATGTGTTACAAATACTCAATGGGGCAACCTTTTATTTATCCAAGAAATGACCTGAACTACGCAGAGAATTTCTTGCATATGATGTTTGCCACCCCTTGTGAAGAGTACGACGTCAACCCAATTGTTGCCCGTGCGATGGATAAGATTTTCACCCTTCACGCTGATCACGAGCAAAATGCGTCTACCTCTACGGTTCGCTTAGCGGGCTCTTCTGGTGCTAACCCATTTGCTTGTATCGCGGCAGGTATTGCGTCATTGTGGGGGCCTGCCCATGGCGGTGCAAATGAAGCGTGTCTGCGTATGTTGGAAGAAATTGGCAGCGTCGATAATATTCCTGAATACATTGATAGAGCAAAAGACAAAGACGACCCATTCCGCTTAATGGGCTTTGGCCATCGGGTATACAAAAACTACGACCCGCGTGCGACGGTTATGCGTGAGACCTGTCATGACGTATTAAAAGAGCTCAACATCCAGGATCCACTGCTCGATGTGGCTATGGAGCTTGAACGAATTGCCTTGTCTGACCCTTACTTTGTCGACAAAAAACTCTACCCGAACGTGGATTTTTACTCCGGTATCATCCTCAAAGCGATTGGTATTCCGATCTCAATGTTTACCGTGATCTTCGCCATGTCACGCACGATCGGTTGGATTGCTCATTGGAATGAAATGCACCAAGATCCTCTAAGCCGTATTGGTCGACCTCGTCAGCTTTACACTGGCGAAACCGAGCGTCATTTCAAACCGATTCACGAACGCGAATAATCCCTACCAGCACACTGATCAAAAATGCCCTCTTTGTTTGAGGGCATTTTTATTGGCGTGATATTGTCAGCAGCAGTCTCGAATTTTTAACTCGCTAAGTGAACAGCGTGTACATTGTCATCACCACTCAACTCCATATTAGTGCTTATACTGGATTGTCGATATCTTTAAATTCGACATCGAACCCATATTCTGTCGCTAGCCATTCGCCCAACGCTTGGATACCACAGCGCTCTGTCGCGTGATGCCCTGCGGCAAAGTAGTGAATGTCTTGCTCTCTGGCACTATAGGTTGTTCGCTCCGAAATCTCGCCCGAAATAAACGCATCTAATCCCTTTTGCGCCGCAAGCTCGATAAAATCTTGCCCGCCTCCTGTACACCAACCGACTGTCGTAATCATTTTATCGGCATTCTCTGGCGCAATATGCAGCGCTTTTCGATTGAAAACACGATTGATTTTATCGGCGAATTGGGCCCCTGACATAGGACGAGCCAGACGACCGTGTTTAACAACGCCTTTGGGCTCGGCATCGAGATCGCCGATTACTTCGATATCAAGCAATTTGGCCAATAAGGCATTATTGCCCAGTTCACCGTGTACATCGAGTGGCAAATGATACGCCAACAAATTGATACCATTGACGAGAAGCTGTTTAATTCGATGCCCTTTCATACCTCGAATCGGCGCGGGTTCCCCTTTCCAAAAATAGCCATGATGGGTCAAAATGGCATCGGCTTGCTGTTCAATCGCATATTCAATTAAGGCTTTAGATGCCGTGACGCCAGTAATGATTTTTTGAATATCTGCGCGACCTTCCACTTGTAAACCATTTGGACAATAGTCTTTAATTTGTGGTGCGTTGAGCTTTTGGTTTAGTATTTGTTCTAATTCAAGGTTATTCATTTTGCCAAGCCAGGATAAAAAACGATAACCCGTTATAACAATTTCACGCTAAAAAGTCGAAAAAGCTTATGGAGCCACGGGTATGACATGTCTCTTTGACTCTTTTTATCATTGGATTCAGCACGCCCCTTGTTTAATTGCGCCTGATGAAATCATCGCTTCACCTGATGAAATTTCCTTTCCGAGCACCTTGCCAAGCTCTGACTATCAAGGTAATCATCGTTTGGGGTTCATTTATCAGTATTTATATCAACACGTCTTTCGCCACAGTCCGGCCTATGATTTGTTAGAGGAAGAAATTCAAATCAATCGTCAAGGACGTACCTTAGGCGCGATCGATTTTATTGTCCGCCGCGATAATTGTATCGAGCACTGGGAAGTTGCCATCAAGTTTTACTTGCTGCATCATGGGCATTGGTATGGTCCTAATGCCAAAGACAGATTGGATAAAAAGCTCACCCACATGCTTGAACACCAATTGCCTTTGTCGCATTCAGAAGCGTTTCGCGCACAATACGACTACCCTATTGAACAGCACAAATTGCTCATGCAAGGGCGATTGTACCGCAACCCATTTTTTGATGAATCCCCCCCAAACAATTGTGCAGGTCGTCGAATCAACCCCAAAGCCATGACAGGATTTTGGTGTTTTCATCATCAATGGTCACAGGTGACGGAAAAGCTCTATCCACTCGAAAAGCACCAATGGGCCAGCGGTGAAGTGTCGCCCTCAGCGGCCGTGTTGTGCTCTCCACCCGATGGCTTTATCCATTGCCGATCAGAGCTTGGCCACTTTTGGTTTATCGTGCCCGATGATTGGCCGAAGTCATCGCTATAAGTCTTCTCAAACTGAAAAATGATACCGCCCAAACTAGCGCAGGAAAAAGTTGGCGAACAAGGTAAGAAAGGAGGCTAACGGTGGATTTTCTCGGCGACTTTGTCGAGTTTTTAAGTATCGACATGAAAGCAAGGAAGAGAAATCACAAGGCCAGTAATAATTAGTGCAGGGATAAGAAAGGCAAAAACGCCCTGCGATGTGCAGCAGGGCGAAGGTAAGGGTTATAACCCTTCTTTAGCGAAGACTTGATTGACGATCTCTTGTGCTTCTTGCTCAATCAATTTAAGGTGCTCCTCTCCCTTAAAACTCTCGCAATAAATTTTGTAGATCTCTTCAGTCCCCGATGGGCGCGCAGCAAACCAACCAAAATCAGTGGTAACTTTTAAGCCGCCGATAGCTTGGCCATTGCCCGGCGCATGCGTCAATCGCGCGGTAATTGGGTCACCTGCCAGCGTTTGTGCCGTCACCTGTTCGGCAGAAAGACTTTTCAGCACCTGTTTTTGTGGTCCGTTCGCAACCGCTTGAATACGGTTATATTGAGATTCACCGTGTTTGGCCGCCAAAGCTTCGTAATATTCTTGAGGTGTTTTTCCCGTCACAGCGGTAATTTCTGCTGCGAGTAAACACAAGATAATACCGTCTTTGTCGGTTGACCAAGGCGTACCATCAAAGCGCAAGAAAGAGGCACCAGCACTTTCTTCACCACCAAAGCCAAACTTACCTTGGTACAAACCATCAACAAACCATTTAAAGCCAACCGGCACTTCACATAATTCACGACCTAAGTCGCTCACTACGCGGTCAATCAAAGCACTCGATACCAAGGTCTTGCCTACAGCCACGTCAGCTTGCCACTGCGGACGATGACGATAGAGATAATCGATACACACTGCAAGGAAGTGATTCGGGTTCATCAAACCTTTAGGCGTAACAATACCGTGACGGTCATAGTCAGGGTCGTTGCCAAACGCCAGATCAAAGTCATCTTTCAGTTCGAGTAGGCTGGCCATAGCATACGGTGAAGAGCAATCCATGCGAATGACACCGTCTTTATCGAGTGACATAAATTGGAATGAAGGATCCACCGCTTCACTGACCAAAGTGAGATCCAATTGGTACGTTTTGGCAATTTGACGCCAATAGTCAATCCCACTGCCACCAAGTGGATCTACGCCTAATTTCAGGCCCGCTTTTTTGATTGCATCCATATCCACAACATTGACCAAATCGTCAACATATGGCGTGACCAAATCTTTCTCTACCACTAAGTCACTCTTAGCGACCTCAGCGTAAGGCAATGATTTCAGATCGCGCATACCATCGGCAATGATCGCATTCGCGCGGTCTTCGATTTCTTGTGTGATCGTCGCTTCTGCAGGGCCGCCATGAGGTGGGTTGTATTTAATGCCGCCATCTTGTGGAGGGTTATGTGATGGTGTAATCACCAAACCATCCGCCAGTGCCTTACCCTGTGCGTTGTGGGTTAAAATTGCGTGAGAAACCCCTGGCGTCGGCGTGTAACCATTGTCGTTTTGAACCATCACTTGCACGCCATTAGCCACAAGGACTTCGAGTGCCGTTACCATCGCCGCTTCAGATAACGCGTGGGTATCTTTACCTAAAAAAAGCGGGCCGTTAATGTCATTTTTTGCCCGCACTTCAGCCACGGCTTGACAAATAGCCTGAATGTGCAACTGGTTAAACGTGGTTTTGCTCGACGTGCCACGATGGCCTGAAGTACCAAACTGAACCCGTTGTTCTGCTTGGGTCGCATCGGGCTGCAATTCATAATATTGCGCAACGAGATAAGGAATATTGATCAAATCTTGTGGTAGGGCTTTTTGCCCAGCTCGAGGATGAATAGCCATAAATTGACGTCCTTTTATTATAATAAAGGCCTCATGATAGCAACGATGAGGCCTTGTGATTAAATTGCGTTTGTCACTTTGTCGATCAGCTCTTGAGGAAAAGCCATGTGCGCCATGACTTGCTCAACCATTTGCCTTTTTCGACTGGTATTATTATTGGTGATCACCCAAAATGGCGTGTTGGGGATCTCCCTGGGTTTGGTTGTCTTACCATGTGCTAACAAAGTCTCTTGATTGTCAGCAAAATACACGCGTTTGCGACCTTTAACTTCCGTTGCCTGAGCAAAGGACTGGGGTGATAAGCGATATAACGTACTTAAAATCAATAAAAATCTATCGATCGCCTTAGTGCTGCTGGCCAGTTCATCGGAAATAAGTAACTCTCGCATAACCTTAGTCGAATCCAATGTGTTGACTGTGCTGTCTCTTAGCCAAGTAGGAGTCACTTCCGGTTTTTGCACCGGCGCAGAGGAAGTTGCCGCTTTCTTTGCTGGCGCATCCACTTGCAATAGTCGTCTTAAAATATCTGATGCACTTTCACCAATATCTTGAGTTTGGCTCGCAATGTATCGATATAGATCTTCATCAACCTCTATTGTTTTCATTCGCTTTTCACAATCTCTATGTTTAAACTCTTAATGATTATAACGAGATCCAAACGGATACTCTACGTAAAACCAATAATGAAACTTAAAAATGTCACAATTACTCAATTATAAAGATGAAGGTCAAGGATCTTGTGTGATCCTTATTCACGGTCTGTTCGGCAGTCTTAGTAACTTAGGTCTATTAGCAAAAGATCTCGCCCGCGATCACCGAGTGATCAGTGTCGATGTCAGAAACCACGGTCAATCCTTCCACCACAGCGAGCACAACTACGTCGTCATGGCCGAAGACATCGCCCAACTTGTCACGCATTTAAACATCGACCGCTTTACTGTCATCGGCCATTCGATGGGTGGAAAAATCGCGATGCAACTCAGTGCGCTACTCACTCAGCAATGCAGCAAAGCCATTGTGTTAGATATGGCACCCGTTCTCTACCCAGATCGTCATCACGATTCAGTCTTTGCCGGTTTAAAAGCGGTCGCCAAGCAAAAGCCCAACTCACGTCAACAAGCGCTTTCGTTACTTGCACAACACGTTGAGCAACCTGAAGTATGTCAATTTCTCTCCAAGTCCCTTTATAAAGACAGTGATAATACTTTTGCTTGGCGCTTTAATGTTGATTCACTGTGGGATAACTATCACAACATTCTTGATTGGCAGCCTCTGCCAGCCGCGAAACTGCCCATTTTATTTCTAAAAGGCGCAAATTCAGATTACATCAAACCTGAGTTTCAAACACAGATAACGACGCAGTTTCCTCAGGCCAAAGCGCACATCATTGCCAACACTGGGCACTGGTTACACGCCGAAAAACCCCAAGAAGTAAACCGAGCCATTCGGCGCTTTTTAACCACCTAAATCTGTTGACTTATCAACTGATTTAGGTCGATTAACTTTAGACTTTAATAGTGTTATAGTTGGCGCAGAAAATATTGACCGTGCTGGCACAGCGTTGTCTTAGTTGCGTTATTAGAGGCATTTGAATTTTCAATGCTAATGTTTCACGACAAGATTCACTGTATATAAGCCGCCGTAACACTGAAATAAAAGGTAATTAATCTATGGCAAGTGTAGGTATCTTTTTTGGTAGCGACACAGGAAACACCGAAGCCGTTGCAAAAATGATTCAACAGCAACTCGGTACAAAACTGGTTCACGTGCAAGATATTGCAAAAAGCAGTAAAGAAGACATTGATAATTTTGATCTGCTTTTACTCGGCATTCCGACTTGGTATTACGGTGAAGCACAATGTGATTGGGATGACTTTTTCCCTGAACTCGAGCAAATTGACTTTTCAAGTAAGCTAGTCGCTATTTTCGGCTGTGGTGACCAAGAAGATTACGCAGAGTACTTTTGTGATGCGATGGGCACAGTTCGCGATATCGTAGAAACCAAAGGCGGAACCATCTTAGGTTACACATCCACCGAAGGCTACGAGTTTGAAGCTTCAAAAGCCATTGTCGATGGTGAAGATAATTTGTTTGTCGGTTTGTGTATTGACGAAGACCGCCAACCTGAACTCACTGACGACCGAGTCAAAAATTGGGTTGAACAAATCTATCAAGAAATGTGCTTGGCAGAGCTTGAAGACTGAGCACTTTTAAAGCCACTCAGTATGAAACGAATAAGGGTCGCATTGCGACCCTTATTCGTATCCCACTGTCACTCAATGACTTCTCAAAAAAAACACTGACATCAGTACTTTTGCGTCGCATTGTACACATCAAATTGCATTTCAACATCCGTGGTACGAGGTACTTTAATCACAGCAACCACCCGAGTATAACGACCACTGATATCTTGCGGGATATTTTGGGTATCTTCAAAACTTTCTTCTTTAATTTTGACACTGCCGGTGCCAAACACTGCCAAAGCCTGTTTAACTGCATTGATACGACGCTGAGCGAGTTTTCGATTGTATTCAACCGTGCCCTCCTCACTCGTATCACCAATCAAGTACAATTCACCAGTGCCGAGTCGTTTTAGCCGTTTAGATAGAAGTTGGACATTCGTTCTTGAAGCTAAGGTCAAACGGTCTTGATCGTAGCCAAAGTTAATCACACTGTAGCTGTAGTGATACTTATCGGTTTCCACCGAGCAGCCGTTATTATCCGTCACCGCCTTTAATGGCGTTTCTGCACACAAATCACGATGATTAATCACCCCATCCATGTCGTCATCATTTAAATCATTTATCTGTTTTTCTGCTTGATATTGATAGTCAGAAGTGGAACAAGCCGTGATCAACAAAGCCAGTACTAAGCATAGATATTTCATTTAATCTTCCTTCTTTAGACGCCAAACGCTAGGAGTGGTCACTCTTAAGGCTTCAATCAAACGTCCTGTGGCATTGATAAGGCGATATTTTGCTTCTCTTTGATCAAAATCCGCTTCGATATAATTTCGGCGCGCCGAAAACAATTCAATTTGTGAGTCCAGTACGTCTAACAAGGAGCGGCGACCAAGTTCAAACTGGGTATCATAGCCTTTTTGCGCGATTTCAGCGAAGTGTACGTTTTTTTGATAAAACTCTTTTTGTTTACCTAAAAACACGTAAGCGTTCCAAGCAAACTGGGTTGCTTCTTCAACTTCTAAGAAAGTATTGTCTTTAACAGCCAATGATTCTTGATAGCGCCAAGCCGCGGCTTCCGATTCCGCGCGAGTACGGCCACCATTAAATAAATCATAAGTCATAGTTAACATCACGCGGCCATTTTCATCACGCCCTTCAGCCCCGGAAATGTTGCGATTGCGGTTAACGTCAATTTCCAAATCAAATCTCGGGTAGTAACCGCTTTTATCGCGTTTCATTTGTTTTTTGGCCGCATTGGTGTCGTAAATCGCAGCGCTGATTTCTGGGTGATTTTGTTTGGCAATCTTAACCGCCTCGTCCAAGCGATCAGGGATGTAATCATAATCGGCCTTTGGCTCGACCAGGTTTTGCGCCGGCATGCCAACTAAGTCTTGGTAATTGACTTTAATATCGAGATAGTTATTCATGGCTACAAGCAAAATAGACTCCGATGTCGCTAGTCTCG
>JBFGYW010000125.1:0-8814 GCA_041587235.1 Vibrio sp. | reverse complement strand
GTTTAAGCCAACTTGGCTGGCCATAGTGATCGGTAAGAGAGTGACTGACCCACAAACCTGCCAGGGGACTAGGCAACTGTTTGGTAAAGTAAACACCATCTAAAATCAATTGGTTATGGCTAAATTGATAGTTATAGCTCTGTGGCATTGAAGAATCGGCACCAAGAATTAAAGTAGATCGGTCGGCTTGATATACCCCACTCCATTCCTTAATACTGTCATCGTTTTGGTAGACGCGAAAGCGAAACTGATAGTCAGAATTTAACGTCAATTGTAAGCGTTGAAATGAGGCTGGGGCGTCATTCGCTTGCGAGTAAAAATTCCAATCACCCAATAAAAAGGGTTGCGGAAAAAGAGAGGGATCGTCAAAAGCCAGCGAGTAGAATGGCATAAAAACCGATACCAAAACTCCAATGGCCCAACCACAAATACGCGTTTTCATCATACACCTCCTTGGTTCTTTATAGCTTAGTCCGATATGCGCTATAAGCCAATGAATGGCGATAAAAAGCCCTTCGAACTGAAGGGCTTTTGATTCATGAAATCACACGATGTGAGAGTAGCTCACCCAAAACACTTATTGTTGTTGCCAAGACAGTATGTCTAGCATCACGTCTACCGACTCGTCTAAATAAGCATCAGGCGCTTGATAATCTTTAGGGATTGAGTCGAAGTCAGCATAAGGTTTCTCACCCGCTTTTTGGCGACGAAGGTTAACGCGCTGCAGTTGCTTTTTGTCATCTTGCTCTGTTTCAGCCAGTCGCGTTTTCTCATTCAGTGAAATGAAATTATTATCTGCATTTTCTTGGTACTCTTTAATATCTTGCAGAATAAAAGAAAACTCCATATCGTCAGCAACGCGTTGCTGATGCTGTTGTTTCAAATAAGCAATTTCACTACTTTCGTCTGCTAAGGGCAAATATTCCGCCGCTTTGATCTGATCCCAAGGCAATGCGTTATCTTCGACACTTTCTCCAGTCTCTTTCGGATCAATCGCAGTTGGGTATGCCACATCGGGGATCACCCCTTTGTTTTGTGTACTGCCACCATTGATTCGATAAAACTTTTGGATGGTGTATTGTACATAACCCAAATCAATATCGGATAAATCATAAATGTGGTTTAGTGAACGATGCTGCTGAACCGTCCCTTTGCCAAAGGAGTTCTCACCTAAGATCACCGCACGGCCATAATCTTGCATTGCTGCTGCAAAAATCTCGGAGGCGGAGGCACTGTATCGATTGATCAAGACGGTCATTGGCCCAGAGTAGCTGACTTTACCATCGGTATCCCTATTGACATTAATGCGTCCGTAACTATCACGAACTTGCACAACTGGTCCTTCGGTAATGAATAAACCCGACAAGGCAGTCGCTTCAGATAATGCACCACCACCATTATTGCGTAAATCAACAATAATGCCATCGACGTTTTTCTGTTTTAGCTCGGTCAATAAATTATCGGTGTCTTTTGAGAGGCCAACATAAAAACTTGGCACTTCAAGCACCCCAATTTTTTTACCGTCTTTATCAATAATTTTTGATTTAACCGCTCGGTCTTCAAGACGAATCGTATCTCGGACAATAGTGACAACGTGACTTTTAGCATTTTTGCCTTCAGGCACCACTTGCAAATACACTTTAGAGCCTTTCGGTCCCTTGATTTGCTCAACAACATCATCTAAACGCCAACCAATAATATCTTGGATTTTTTCACCTTCTTGACCAACACCAACAATTTTATCGCCTTCGTTAAGTTGATTGCTTTTATCGGCAGGACCACCAGCGACCAAAGAGCGTATGACGGTGTAGTCGTCATCACTTTGCAATACAGCGCCAATTCCCTCAAGGGACAAACTCATCTCAGATTGGAACTGTTCAGCGCTGCGTGGTGATAAATAACTGGTGTGGGGATCGACAGAGCGGGCAAAGGCATTCATGTACAACTGAAAAACATCTTCGCTGTGGGTCTGGCTTAAACGTTTGATGGCACTGTTGTAGCGCTTCGCTAGCGTGGTTTTAATTTCAGGCCATTCTTTGCCTGTGAGTTTGAGGTTTAACGCGTCATACTTTACTCGTTTACGCCACAAATCCTCAATGTCATTTTGATCTTTAGGCCAAGCTTCTTCACTGCGATCAATTTCGATGCTTTCATCTCGATCAAAGGTCAACGGGGTATCGAGTAGGCTCAAAAAGTACGCTAATTGTTGATAGCGCTTTTTCATTGACAGGTTATACAAGTCAAATGCGATGCTGGTCTCACCCGCTTTGAGTTGATCATCAAGCTCGATTGACCAAGGTTTGAAGCGCTCAATTTCTTTTTGCGTAAAGAGATTGCGATTGTAGTCGAGCATTCCTAAATAGCGCTCAAAAATAGATTGAGAAAATTCATCGTTGAGTTGGAAGTGCTTATAATGAGAACGAGTAAAGCGTGACGTCACTCGTTTACTGGCGACTTCGTGCTGAGGTTCAGCCTGTAAGTTAGGGATATCTTTTAGGCTAAGCGTGGGCTCAAGAGCTTGAGCCGAGGCTGCCAGCGCAATACTGGCAGCAATAAATGTAATTTTAGAAAGGCATTTCATGCGTTGGAGATTCTCCGTTATGCACGTAGATGCTCCGCTTTAACAACCATTTGTAGGCCATTGGCGAGCTGAACACGCACATCATCCTTGTTAATTTCGACTATCGTCGCTGCCATGTTTCCTTTGCCTACATTGACATTTACGGCTTTGCCATTTTCTAATTCATCAGAGGCAAGTGCACGGGTTTCAACGGGCTTTGGTGCCGATGGCTTTTGCGACTTCGGTTTGCTGCGACGAGCAGGTACATCTTTGCGTGATTTTGATTTAGCTTCTTCACGCGCTTGATTGTTTTTCTCTTTGCGACGAGCCGCTGCTTTCGCTTTACTCTCAGCAAGTGTCGCTTTCGCGTGTTCTACGTGTTCTTCTTCAAGCTCTCCGCTAGGCTGACCATCAAGGTCAACACGAACAGCCCCAGGTTTAACGCCATGCAGGTAACGCCAAGAAGACGTGTATTGACGTAAAGCGGCACGCAATTGAGTTTTACTGACTTTTTCATCGTCAGCAAGGCGTTCAGCAAGATCTTGAAAGATACCTATTTTTAAAGGCTTTGCTTCACCTTCTAGAGTAAAGCATTGAGGGAATAGTTCAGCAATATAGGCAATAATTTCTTTGCTGTTTTTTAACTTTTCAGTCATGAGGGTTCCTGATTGTTGCGGCTAGTCCGCAGAGGATGAAAAATATTGAGGTATTATAATGGCCAAATTATGAAAAACCACAACAAGACACCGAATTATGCGGCATTCGTGTGCGAATTGAGCAATTTCTCGATTTCTGTCATCAGATACGTCAACCCCTGCTCATCAACGTCGGAAAAACGAC
Source organism: Vibrio sp. (assembly GCA_041587235.1). Lineage (GTDB taxonomy): Bacteria > Pseudomonadota > Gammaproteobacteria > Enterobacterales > Vibrionaceae > Vibrio. Next base: position 5,414 of record JBFGYW010000125.1, on the reverse strand, counting down.
CGATCACAGGACTGTCGATATCGAGAACACCGGCAATGTCACCGCCGAGCGAGAACGGTATCACAATCTCTGCATTACTTTCGGCATCACAAGCAATATGGCCGGCAAATTCATGCACATTATCAACGCGCTCAACGCTTTGATTTGCCACAGCAGTACCACAGACGCCTTTGCCAACGGGAATACGTACACACGCGGGTTTGCCCTGGAAAGGACCAAGCACCAATTGTTCTTCACCATCGAGTAAATAAAAACCCACCCAATTTAGATTATCCAGGCTCATCGATAACAAGGCACTGAGATTAGAGAGGTTTGCAATGAGGTTATGCTCCCCTTCAATCAAAGCAACTGCTTGTTTAGTCAGAGATTGGTATTGCTCAAAAGTCATTTAAAAACCTATTATTACACTAAATCAAGAAAAAACTGAACCTCATACTATCACTGTAAACCTCTGTGGGGTACAGAGAAAAGTAAACAGAACGTTTTTTTCTTTTCACTCGCTGAAAAAACATCCAGCCTTGGGCTCGTTTTACCCCTTAACAAGCGAAAAAAGTGTGGCTATGATAAACTGACGTCAGCCTTAATGCTTCTTTACAGGAAAACTGAGTGTCAGACTTTAAACCCAAGACATCAAGCTATAAACATTGCCATGGCTGTCACTTACCCGTCACCCAGCCAAGATTAAAAAATGGGCAATCCGCGGTTTGCCCACAATGTCGAAGCTTACTGTATCGCGGCGGTTACGTCTCCCTCGATGGCAACCTAGCCATTGCGATTACTTGTTTGATGCTTTTTTTGCCCAGTTGCTATTATCACTTTATTCATATTCATTTACTGGGAATGGACATTAAAGCCACTTTGCTGACCGGTATTTGGGGGATGTTTAAAGCGGATTTTGATTTTTTGGCCATCGTGGTGCTGTTTTGTAGCTTAATCGCCCCCCTGATCGTCTGTGGTGCAGTCATCACTGCGCATTACGCTTTTTACAAACGCAGCTTCCGATTGTTAAAAAACGCGATGTCGACACTAAAACACTTGAAACATTGGATGATGATCGACGTGTATTTAGTCAGTGTGGCCATTGCCTGTTTCAAATTAAGAGACTATGCTGATATTTTTATTGGCCCTGCTCTTTATTGCTTAATTTTATTACAAATTCTCACTATTTTACTCATCATTCGCGCCAGGCCCAGTCAGTATTGGCAAGCGTGGAAAAACGAGCGCAGTTACCAATTTGATCAATTTGACTACCACTGCACAGATTGTGATTTATCTCAACCTCCCGGCAGTCATTGTGCGCGTTGTCACGCCCCTCAGTACACGATTAAACCGCATGTATTTAGCCACACTTGGGCTTACCTACTGACCGCCCTTTTTGCCCTTGTTCCAGCCAATTACCTTGCTATTTCTGTGTTTACAACCAATGGACAACGAGCAGAAGACACCATTTTCTCTGGGGTTGCTACCCTAGTCGGCAACGGGTTTTACGGGATTGCGGCCATTATTTTCATTGCTTCAATTGCCGTTCCCGTCGCCAAAATTGTCGGTTTGTTATTCATCTTGATTGTCACCCATTGCTGGCCTCATCGGTGGCAAAAAGAACGTATGGCGATTTATTTTGTCGTCAAATGGATTGGTAAATGGTCAGTAATGGATTTGTTTGTCATCTCTATTATGATGACCCTTATCGATCGCGGTCAGATATTAAATTTCATGCCTGGGATGGGCGCCGTTGCCTTTGCATTCGTGGTGATTTTTACTATGCTGGCGGCAGAAAGCTTTGATCCAAGAGTTATTTGGTCCACCTCACAAACAAACACTCAATACGGAAAATAATCGCCATATGAGCTCACAACACTCTCCTCAAGTGCGAAAAGGGATCCCTTTATCACCTTTGTGGTTACTGCCTTTAGTCGCCTTCGGTCTCGCAGCTTGGTTAATTTACCAGTCGATCCACGACGCAGGTGAACGCATTCAAATTAATTTTACCGAGGCCCAAGGCCTAGTCGCAGGTCGAACGCCAGTAAAGTATCAAGGCTTAGAAGTGGGCATGGTGCGCTCCATTAACTTGTCTAACGATCTCAGCAGTATTTATGCCGATGTCGATATTTATCCAGAAGCGATACAATTGCTCGGCAATGACACTAAGTTTTGGTTGGTCAAACCCACCGCGAGTTTATCGGGTATTTCTGGTTTAGATGCTTTAGTGTCAGGCAACTATATTTCCATTTATCCCGGGGAACCGTCTGACGATTTTCCACAAAATTATAAAGCGTTGACTCAAGCCCCGAAAGACATTGAAGCCTCACAAGGCTTAAATATTGCCCTCAAGGCCGATGATTTAGGGGGCCTAGCAGTCGGCTCAAAAGTTTACTACAAAAAAATTCCCATTGGCGAAATTTACAGTTACCAGCTCGATGACCAAGATAACTCTGTGATTTTACAAGCCAGTATCGACAATAAGTATCGTCATTTAATCAATGACAAGAGTCGATTTTGGAACATGAGTGGCATCAGTACCGAAATCGGTCTCAACGGTGTGAATGTTCAAATGCAAAGTATCAGTGGCTTAATTTCGGGGGCTATTGCTGTCGACTCACCAGATCACGGTAAACAAAGCGATAAATACCCTGCATTTACTTTGTTTCCCGATTTGCGAACCGCAGGGCGTGGAATTCCTATCAACATCGCATTACCGTCAAAACACGGTATTAACAGCAGCGGCTCTCCGATTATGTACAAAGGCATAGAGGTAGGAGAAATTACCGATGTCAAACTCAATGGTGAGAAAATTTTAGCCTCCGCAGCGATACAACCCGCTTTTGCAGACCTGTTAGCCAGCGACAGTCAGTTCATTCTCGAGGAAGCAGAAGTGTCCTTGTCTGGTGTCAATAACCTCGCCAACTTGTTACGCGGTAACTTCATCAGCGTCGTACCGGGGCAAAACAAAGCCACCAGCCGTGATTTTATCGCGCTGCGAAAGCCAGATTACCTAGAACAGCAACCCGGTAGCCGCGTGATAACGCTTAGCGCAGACAATACCTATGGTATCGAAAATGGCGCAAATGTCCTCTACAAAGGAATTAAAGTTGGACAGGTGGTCAACTTATCACTCAATAAAGCCCATCCCGCGGGCAGTGTCGACATCCAAGTTTTGATCAACAGTGAGTACACTTCATTACTCAAAAGCGACAATCGATTCTTTGTCACGAACAATATTAATGCCGCCATTGACGATGGTGGCTTAAGCCTTTCAATGCCTCCATTGCGACAATTAGTCGTTGGTACGATAAGCTTTAGCAGTGAAGGTGAACCGAACACTCGAAGCCAATATCATTTATTTCAAAGTGAGCTGCAATCGAAGTTGGCCCAGCAAGATCAAAGTGGCTTTAGTCATTTCACGCTTGAAGCCGAAACCCTACCTAGCATTCAAGTCGGCAGCCCAGTACTCTACAAAAACATTGCTGTTGGGCGCGTGGATCAATACCAGTTAACCGCAAAGGGCGTCAACATCGATATCAAAGTCGACAATGTGTATCGTCATCTGATCAATGACAACACGGTTTTTTGGGCTCGTTCTGGTCTCGAATTTAACGCTTCAGCGGCCGGGGTCTCGCTAAAAGCCTCCCCTTTACAGGCCCTGCTCAAAGGCGGTATTGAATTTGACACCCTACCAGAGATTGAAAACAAAGTCGGCGATGCTTGGAAATTGTACAGAGATCAACAAGCCGCTAAAGACTATGGCACCAATATCCACTTTGTAGTGAGTGCCCAACAGCAAGTCAGCGTGGGAATGGACATTCGCTCGCAGGGGATCACTATCGGTCGTATCACAGAGTTGACACCGGACTTTCAACAAGGAAAAACCATCGCCAACGCGCGTATTTTCCCTAAGTTTTCCGCCTTATTTACCACGCAAGGCAGTCAATACTGGCTCGCAAAACCAGAAATAGGCATTCAAGGCATAAAAAATGTCGATGCCATCATTCAGCCATACATCAATGCAACACCTTCGGCAACAGCAGAGCAAAGCAAACAAACGCGCTTTACCTTGTTATCAACCCAACCTCTTGAAGGCTCAATCTCTTTTACGTTGCAAAGTGCCAATAAAGGCTCCCTGTCAGTGGGTACGCCCGTGCTTTATCGTGGAATCCAAGTGGGTCGGGTCAGCCAAATCAAGCTAGGTCACCTGTCAGACCGTATTATTTCTACCATTGAAGTTCAAAGAGAGTACGCATACTTAATTCGAGACAACAGTGTTTTTTGGAACGCCTCCGGAGTTGATATTTCTCTTGGTCTCAGTGGCGCTCAAATCCGTACCGGTACACTTGACAGCGTGCTCAAAGGTGGTATTGCCTTCTCGACTCCAGAGGAAGCACTGCAACCTGCTGCCAAATCCGGCAAGTCGTTTCTACTTAATGAGCACGCACAAGATACATGGTTGAACTGGCAAACTGCCATCCCCAAACCGCTTTAACATCATCTGCTGTTGGGTGCGATTGTATCAACCTCACCCTATAGCGACGTAAGGGGGGGGTTGCCAAAAGCTGATCGCCCCTTTCGCTTGTTTTTGTGACTGGGAAGCCTACCGACAATTTGATAACATCACCTTTTTAATAATGAGATACCACATTGCATCCGACTATCCAATTTCCATCTCAATTTGTTGAGAAGATGGCGACTCTGTTGCCCGATGCCCACGAATTTAACCGCTTTCTTGAAGCTTGTCAGCGACCATTGAGAAAAAGTATTCGGATCAATACTCTAAAGGTGACGCCGTCACTTTTTCGCGAACGCGCGGCACAAAAAGGGTGGCACTTAACTCCGATACCTTGGTGTGAACACGGTTTTTGGATCGAGGAGCAACAAGAAACACCGCTTGGCAATAGTGCTGAACATATGTCGGGATGGTTTTACATCCAAGAAGCCAGCTCCATGTTACCCGTCTCTGCCCTATTCCAAGGTCAAGAAACGTATCACGCCATATTGGATTGCGCTGCAGCCCCGGGCTCAAAAACAACCCAAATCGCGGCGCGGATGAATAATCAAGGCCTCTTAGTAGCCAACGAATATTCGGCCAGCCGTTTAAAAGTGTTGCACGCCAATATTGAACGTTGTGGTGTTGTCAATACTGCTCTTACCCATTTTGACGCCAGTATTTTTAAGGACTGGTTACCAGAGAGCTTTGACGCTGTATTACTCGACGCACCATGCTCTGGCGAAGGCACCATTCGCAAAGACGTTGATGCGTTGAAAAACTGGTCTCAAGAATCATGTCTCTCAATTGCCAAAACGCAAAAACAATTGATTGAAAGTGCCTTTCACGCATTAAAGCCCGGTGGCCGATTAGTATATTCAACCTGTACTTTAAGCCCAGAAGAAAATCAAGACATTTGCCAACACCTGTTGGATAC
>JBFGYW010000124.1:0-8885 GCA_041587235.1 Vibrio sp. | reverse complement strand
TCTTGCCCGCACCATTTGGGCCGATAATCGAAGTGACCTTGCCTTTTTCGAACTGGGTCGACACTTGCTCAACCACTTGCTTTTTGCCAAAACGCTTACTGAGCTGGTCTAAAACAATCATAGTCTTCCTAATTAAACTTATTACGCAGTAGCATAGACAGGAAATACACGCCACCGATAAAATTGATCACCACACTTAACGTGGTCGAAAAATGAAACACCGATTCAATCAACCACTGTCCGAGCAGCAAACTGAATATGGCGGTGATCGAGCAGGCGATCAATAGATGTTGATGTCGATAACTTCGCAACATCTCACGAGTCAAATTGGTCACCAACAAGCCAAAAAACATCACTGGTCCCACCATGGCAGTCGATAACGCCACCAGCACTGAAGAATAGATCAACATCTGCCGGGTGATTTTTCTCACATCAACCCCTAAACCAATCGCGTTATCCTTATCGAGCCACAGGATATCTAACCGTCGATGTTGACGATAAATGGCCCATGAAATCACCAGCAATAACGGAGTGGCCAGCGCCACTAACTCGGTTTTAATGTTGGAAAAACTGGCAAACATCTTACTTTGAACCGTGGCAAAATCATTGGGGTCAAGAACTAAGGTCATAAACGAGGCCACATTACTAAACAGTTGGCCCAACACCACCCCGATCAGCAATAAGACCATTAAATTGCCTTGCTGCTTAAAATACAAACTAAACAACAACAACGAAAAACCCGCCATCACCGCCAAAGTCAGGGTGAAATTGGCGAAGGGATCCAATAGCCAAGGGCTGAGCACGCCCAAGGTGACCACGACCAAGACCTGAGTGAGCAGATAGAGGCCGTCAAAGCCCATAATGCTCGGGGTTAAGATGCGGTTGTGGGTAATGGTTTGAAACACCAATGACGATTGCGCGACCGCCACTGCAGCCAAGAGCATCGCCCAGAGCTTGGGAAAGCGCAACGACAAGAAAAATTGGTAGTTATCGGCATTAAGACCATGACCTAACATCCAGGCCAGCAACAGCAATGACCCCAGTACCATGGCAATGATGATCGCATTATCTTTCATGTAAATGCCCTTTGACGATCAGCACGAAAAACACGGCGCCACCAAGGATGCTGATCACCATCGAAATCGGTACTTCGTAAGGGAAGATCACCAATCGACTGACGAGATCGCACGCCAACACCAGTAAGGCGCCAGACAAAGCGGTGATGGGAATGTTTTTGCGCAAATTGTCACCACAGAAATAGCGCACAAGATTGGGGACAATCAGTCCCAAAAAAGGCAGTTCGCCGACAATCATCACTACACACGCTGCCGACACCGACACCAAGACAATGCCGACAAACACCACTTGGGCGTAATTCATACCTAGATTGACCGCAAAATCTTTACCAAGGCCCACCGCGGCAATGCGCACCGCATAGGCATAACTAAACACGCCTAACGGGATCGCCAAATACAACAGCTCAAAGTCCCCTTGTAGCAAGTTGGCAAAATTGGCCACGGTCCAGTTTTGCAGGTTTTGTAACGCATCAAAACGATAAGCAATAAAGGTCGCTAATGAGGAAATAATATTGCCGTAAATGATGCCAACTAAAGGGATAAAAACGGCATTTTTAAAGCGAATACGCCCTATCACAGTCATAAACAGTAAGGTGCCGAGTAAGGCCGTAGCAAAAATAATCAGCCAGTGATCGCCATCGCCAAAAAGGACCAAACTGATCACAAAGCCCAACATGGCGGATTCGATCGTCCCTGAGGTCGACGGCGAGGCAAAGCGATTTTGACTGATTTGCTGCATGATCAAACCGGCAATGCTTAAACAGGCCCCAGACAGTAAAATGGCCGTCAACCTCGGTAGGCGACTTTGCCACAAAAGCTCTAACGCCAGTGGGTCGGCAGACAAGATATCCGCAACGCGAAACTGGCTCACACCGACAAACAAAGAAAGGCCACTCAGCCCCAGTAATACCAGGGCGAGAACAATAAAATTTGACATAGTGATTGGTTATTTTTTGATGACTCGATTCATGTCGTCAATCATCAGTTGAGTGGCCGTGATGCCGCCAATCGACAAATACCACGCATCGAGATTAAGGGTAATCACTCGCTGGTTTTTATAAGCTTGGGTTGCTCGTACTAGCGGGTTATCAAAGTTTTCTGCTGTGTGGCTGTCACCGTGATTCACCAGCTTGTCCCGGTCGAGAATAAACAGGACTTGCGGGTCTTTATCGCGAATAAATTCAAATGAGATCAAATCGCCGTGGCTTTTTTCTTTGATATTGGCCACCACTTCTTTAAAAGCAAACTCTTGATAAATAGCAGAAAATCTCGAGTGAACACCAAAGGTAGTGACATTGCCACCGGATGCCATCACGGTTAACGCATTAAGCTGATGTGTTTGATTGTACGTATGGAGACTCGAAATGGCCTGATCGGTATCCTTGATCAATTGTTTAATTTGCTCTTGACGATCAAATATCTTTGCTATGTTCTTCCACTGCAGTTGAGTACTCGCCCAATAGCCAAGTTTACTGTCTAGTTGATAAAGGTATGTGGGCGCAATTTGCGACAATTTTTCGTAATTAGAGGCACTTCTTGGCCCAATGACGATAAAGTCTGGTTTGAGGTTAAAAATGGCTTCATAGTCAGGTTCAAAGTAACTGCCGACGTTGGTGTATTTTTTAGCCTTGTATTGCGACAAATAGCCTGGCAGAGTTGAAGACTGTGATACGCCAACGGGGTCGATGCCTAAAACGTCCAGCACATCTAAAGGTCCAGCACCAATCACCACTACACGTTGTGGCGTTTGTGGCAAAGTAATCTTGCCTAAGCTTTGCTCTATGGTGATTGCGTTTGCAGCCGAATGAAAAAACAAAGCCAGTACTAAGGTCATAACGAAGTGAGTCAAGCGTTTAAGTCCCATTTTTTACCTTTAATGCGATTGATTATTATATTTATTCGCAATATATAACTTGTCGTATAAAGGTGCAATGCTTTCATTCTCTGCACTGATACTAGGGCCTGTCGATGTCCCAAGTAATGGCCATTATATTATGCGAGTCACCTTTTAAGACAAAAGCGCAGATTGATATTCCGTCACGGTGTTTCGCCCGCGTTTTTTGGAGCTATAGAGCGCTTTGTCCGCCTGTTTGAATACCTGATCTAATGGCTGACCAGTTGACCAGGTTGCGGCACCAATACTAACTGTCACCGTCAGACGCCCTTGGTCGTGTTCAAATTTGGTCGCTTGGATTTGAGCCATAAAGTCTTCGATGATCGTTTCGATATGATGCTTTGGAGTGGGTTGGCACAACACGACAAACTCTTCTCCCCCGTAACGAGCACACAGGGAAAAGTCGTCAAAACATTGCTTTACTAGCAAGCCAATATATTCAAGCACCAGGTCACCGACGTCGTGACCATAAGTGTCGTTGACTTTTTTAAAATGGTCGACATCGATAACTAACACTTTGCGCGGCAGCAAGGGGTTTCCAAACGCGAGGGCTTGTTCGGTAAAATAGCGACGATTGTATAAACCGGTTAATTCATCTTTGGTCGCTCGTTGATAGTGCCAATCGATTTCGTCGTAAAAAAACAGCGCCAGCATGCCGGCAAAGAGCAACAAGGTGATAATGTTTTGCACCCAAAATATCGACACTTGAAAATACGCCTCTTGTTTGCTGATCAACAAAATCAGCATCGGCACAGCGATCGCGAGCATAGAAATGATCAAACAAACCAAATAGATTTGCTCGCCTGCCTTTTGTCTGTTTCGGTGACTAAACCAAAACACTAAGTTAAACACCAAAATGACCTGATAACTGACCATGGCAATCTGAGAGCGCAGAGCGAGGGTATCCATCGCCGAGTGCAGCAGTGAATACTGTATCGCGCTGTACACGCAGGTGTGAAACAAGGCGATCAGCAGCAGTCCCTGGGTCACCTTGACATCAAACCAAGCCATGGAGACAAACAACAAGCAATAACACGCCATTTGCAGCAGCGCATTGTTAGATAACACCACCCATTCGATGGCGGCCCATTCACGACTGGCCGAGATGACAAAGCCCAATGAAAAAAAGAAAAAGAAAGCCATCAGCCACAGCGACGCCTGCCTTTTGGAGCCTTGCATTTTGGGTTGCAGGCAAAGTAAAAAAATCAACGCCATGATGCAGCTAAGCAGATTGTTCACAATCAGGGAAGTTTGCAGTAATTGACTGTCCATCATTGACACTTAGAATCCATTCGATAGTGTCATATTAAACGAGTAGCATTGAAAAATGCGATCTTTTTTCACTTTTTATTCATTTTATTTGACTGTATTAACAAACTCAGCGGCACAAACAGGTTCATTAGGTGTTGTTATTTTATTTATGAGCAGTATGATATGGCCACACTTTCACTTGTTGGGGTTTTTATGCCTTCCTTTGGCTATTTGCGCCGCTCACCCAAAATGGCCGATGCCGACCAACGCATCCAGGCCCTTGAGCAGCAAGGTACCGACATCACCGTCTTTGTTGAACACGGCGTACGGGGTAATGTGTCTTTGCATCACCGGCCGGCTTACCGTCAATTGTTAGAACACATAGGCACGGGTGATACCTTGTACGTTTGGTGGTTTAACGAGTTTTACAGCCAAGTGGGTCACGGCTATGCACCGCTCAAACACTTACTAGAGCGCGGCGTTCGCATTGTCTCTATCTGTTATCCGTTTGAACTGATGCCCAATGACGCCAAGAGTGACGCCATTCTCGACTTTATTCAAGGCCAGTACTTTGCCCAGCAGCACTCACGGCTACAATGCGCTGAAGCCAGTCGCCAACAGATCAGAAACCACCCAGAGCAATGGCAAGCCAAGTACAAAGGTCGCCCCGCCAATAAAGAGAAGCACCAGTTGATCTTGCAGTTACTCGAGCAAGGTCTGACGTTACAAAACGTGGCAGAGCAAGCCAAAGTGAGTCTTTCTACGGTCAAACGAGTCAAAGCCAAAGGCAAGCCTAGTGGCCACTCTTACCGCAACCACACATCAACCACAACGAAAAAGGCATAAACATGGCAAATTCCTCAATGCGATGGGCACCGATCTTACTGGCTTGTCTCACCATCAGTATTGGCCAGTTCAGTATGGGGTTAGTGTTCCCCTCACTGCCGTGGATAGCGGAAGACTTCTCAGTCAGTGTCGACAGCGCGCAGTGGCTGATTTCCGCTTACTTACTGGGATTTGGCCCCTCGCAATTTTTTTATGGCCCCATTTCAGATTCCCTCGGTCGCCGCCGGATTCTTTTATCGGGATTAGTGTTAGCCATTTTGGGCTTGGTATTACTGTTAACCTTAAGCCACTCTTTTGTCGGCTTGGTGATTGGACGATTCGTCCAAGGCTTAGGAACGGGCTGTTGTGCGGTACTCGCTCGCGCCTCGACCCGCGATCAGTTTTCCGGTGAGCAACTGCCACAGGCTTTGTCTTACATTACCATTGTTGCCTCGTTTAGCCCGATTATCGCTCCGGTGATCGGCGGTTTTATTAACCACGAATGGGGCTGGATGGCGGTGTTTGTCAGCCTGCTGACCTACATCTCGATCATTTGGTTATTACTGTGGTGGAAGTTTAATGAAACCCTGAGCGAGTTTAGGCCGATCCCGTCAGTCAAAACCATCAGTCAGCAGTATTATAGTTTGCTCAAATCGCGCTACTTCATCAGTTTTGCCAGTATCAGTTGGCTCAACTTTACCTTAGTAGTGACCACCATTTCACTGATGCCATTTATTATGCAGGTGCAAATTGGCATGAGCTCTGCACAATATGCGTTGTGGGCGCTGATCCCCGCCTTTGGTTTGATGTCCGGCAGCTTTTTAGTCAACCGTTTGGTGCGGCGAGTGGGATTTCGGCCTTTACTGACTTTATCGCCTTGTATGCAGTTAATTGGTGCGATGTGGCTGTTTTTCTCTCCGCCCCAGCCGCTGTTAATGATGATCGGTCAATTTTTTATGGTGTTTGGCAATGGTTTGGCCCTGCCGTGTTCGCAGACAATGCTGATGGCCCCGTTTAAACGCCACGCCGGCAGTGTCGCGGCGTTGTCGGGAGGCGGGCAAATGATCATCTCAGCGCTGCTCAGTATGTTGCTCTTGCACATTGGCGTCACCAGTGCACATGAATTGGCAATGGTGATTGCTCTGTTCGCGGCGATTACTATGGTCAACGTTTATCGCGGGTTCAATACGCCAACACCGAGCGATGCCTTGATGCCAGCACCTCGCCAGCCGTGATCAGGCAGAAAAATCAAACACGCTGCCAGGGGTTCGAGCTAATTGCATCACTTGTTCCACCATCCAAGGACTGAAGGCCCAAGGGGTGGCTTTGATCGCGGTGAGCAATTTTTGCGGTGCTACCCATTGGTATTGCATGACTTCATCGGGGTTTAAAGCCAATGGCGCGGTAATGACGGCTTGGTGAACCGGACAAAACTCGTTTTCAACAACGCCTGAATCATCAACGGCCCGATAGTGAAAATCCGGTAACATGCACTCAACCCGCTCAACTTGCGTGCCAAGCTCTTGCGCTGACCGGCGCACGATCGCTTGTTCAAAAGATTCATTGGGGCCGGGATGGCCGCACACTGAGTTGGTCCATATCCCTGGCCAAGCCACTTTTGATAACGCACGGCGCGTAATCAATAACAACCCATCTTGGTTGACGATGTAGCAAGAAAAAGCTAAATGCAACGGGGTATTTTGATGGTGAACGACCGCTTTGTCTTGTTGACCAATCGGCTGGTTATCACTGTCGAGTAATACGACGTATTCGGGAGATGAGGACATGACAAAGTATCAGTAGTGATGAATTTGTTAAGATCATAACAGGTTATGGCTCACAGCGTAAGATCAGCCAATGTCCATGTGAATAAGCAAGATTCGCACAGTCATCACTCCCCTTAATAGAGCAGCAGCCGAAAAGGGAAGTGTTGACTTGTTGAAAGTGTCAGTCTTAAGTAGAAGCTTGTGCAAGGCTTACCCGCAAGGCAAGACGACCAATGACGTAACTCAACGCTATGATCAGCGTACTTGCCACTAAAATACCAATACCGAACAAGAACGCCGAACCCTGTGACTCGCCCCCTTGTACTAAACCATGTACGAGGCTAAACGCGATAATTGCCACCGTTGCAGCAACACCTTTTAACCCACCTTCCTTTAACGTCCACAAGGCGATGGGAAAGCCAAACAATGAGCTGACCACTAAGGTTTCAACGGAAGTCGGCGCCGACCACTCGAGTCCAACAAGATAACCTGCGGTCATGGCCATGGCTATCATGGCCAATAATTGACTGGCTTTTCTCAACGTAAATGCACTGAGAAACAAACCAATTAACGCAAATGCCAATAAGTGATCCCAACCGGTCAGTGGATGAAGAAAACCGCCCGAGAAACTCGCTTGTATATGTACTCCCGTATGAGCAAAACAGTGGGAACTGACCAAAGCGAGTCCTAAACCCATGCCCTTAATTAATCCTTTCATACTGACACTCCTTGTTGTTTTGCTATGTCGACCTTTATGGTTCGTGGCTCTAACATGCCGCGTTCGACAATAAAATCAATCACGGTTTGTAGTCCATCGCCTCGTATCAAGTTCGTAAACACAAAGGGTTTATCACCACGCATTTTTCTCGCATCTCGGTCCATGACATCAAGTGACGCATTAACCATGGGAGCAAGGTCTGTTTTGTTAATAATCAAAAGATCGGACTTGGTTATTCCAGGGCCGCCTTTGCGTGGGATCTTATCGCCGGCACACACATCGATAACGTATAAGGTGAGATCGGAGAGCTCCGGACTGAATGTTGCACTTAAATTATCACCACCACTCTCAACCAAAACAAATTCCAAATTCACATGACGATGTTGTAGTTCATCGATGGCGGCAAGGTTCATGGACGCGTCTTCTCGGATGGCAGTATGTGGGCAGCCTCCCGTCTCAACCCCTAAGATTCGATCGGCTTCTAAGGCGTCATTACGCAGTAAAAACTCAGCGTCTTCTTTGGTGTAAATATCATTGGTCACCACCGCTAAGTCGTAATGCGATCGCATCGCCAAACACAACTGACGCAATAATGCCGTTTTACCCGACCCAACCGGACCACCAACCCCGATACGTAAACATTGTGAACTCATATTAACTCCTAAATAGTCTTGAATACTGTGTTTCATGCCAAGCCGATGCCATTGAAAAATTGGGTAATGTCAAACCAATATTATCATCTGGAACCAGTAAACCTTTTTGTAATGCGTGTTCAATACAGGGCATTAACCCGATCAGCACACGTTGTGCCGAGGTCTGCCCAAGGGGAATAGTTTTACATGCCACGGTAATTTGGTTTTCTAACCATGACCACAACCACCCCAGGATCATTTGATCTGTCTTGACACCATAGTGACAGCAAGCCTTGGCAAAAAGCGGTAAATAAGTGTTCGATTTGGCTTCACTTGGCAAGTCGAGACCAAGGCTTAGCAGTAAGCGATGGAAGGTTTGACCGAGTAACTGCTCCTCTTTCACTAATTCGGCGGTATCTCGATTCGCGAGCAGTACCGCTTGCCAGTGATTTAGAGCCACCATGTCTTCTTCTTGCCATGCTTGATAACAACGAATGAGGATGGGGATCTCAAGGCTGACTTGGGCATAGGTTAAAATCGGTGTCAGCCACGTCTGCAGTGAGGTTTCGTCGTATACCCAACCTAAATCCACGGCAGCTTCTAACCCTTGGCTATAAGCAAAGGCGCCGATCGGTAAGCTAGGGCTGCTTAAGTGTAATAACGAAAGTAGCGATTGAGCCTTCATCCGTGGTCATGCTCCTTTGTCGATTGGTGATGTTTGCC
>JBFGYW010000123.1:0-8926 GCA_041587235.1 Vibrio sp. | reverse complement strand
CACTCCCCAACTGAGTAGTAAGATAACAACGAAAATCGCCGAGCTTGTTATCCTTTTTTGACAAAGAAAAGGCGTTTTATTCTTCGCCTGAAACAAAGCCAATATTTTTAACATCATGAAATAAAAACGCCTTTTTGTTGTTCAAGCGAGTAAGACACCCCCGCATTGTGGAGATGAAAATCCGTGCCAGAAACGAATTTGATAGGAATGCTAACACATAAAATTGACATAAACAGATTATTTTTTGGTCTCCCCCTGACATTACTATGACATTAGCAATAAAAAGTAGTGATCAAGGAGAGAAATAATCTAGAGACTTACGGAAAAACTTACGACGAAAACTTACGGGAGGCGAAAACTTACGGGACATCCATGTATTTTAAACCAACGAAATTGATGGGTGTCCTGAATTAAAATGTTTTAAACCAAAGTGTAAAACAGTCAAACACAGTGAAAAACAGTAAAACCAAGATTTTATCTTTGAGAGCTGTGTTTCACTGTCATTTACTGTGTTAAGAGCAGCGGACTGTGTTTGACTGTGTCACACTTTCTTGCAGCGCAGCGATCTGTTTTTGCCTATCTTTACCGGCGCTTTTTCACATACAACTCAAGGCGATGATAGACAATATCGTAGCCAAGCTCTCTGGCGATCACCTCTTGCAGGGCTTCAATTTCTTCCGAGCAAAACTCAACGACTTTACCGGTTTCAACATCGATAAGGTGATCGTGATGCGGCTTATTGGCCAGCTCATAACAGGTACTCGCCCCTTCGAATTCATTACGGATCAAAGCGCCGCGTTCTTCTAACACGGTCACGGTTCGATACACTGTCGCTAAAGAAACACTAGAATTGAGCTCCTTCGCGCGCTCGTGTAACTCATCAATATTCGGATGATCGTGTGAGCTTGCCAACGCCGCTAAGATGGCCATCCTCTGCTGAGTGATGCGCACCCCTTCTGCTCGTAGCATTTCTTCAAGCTCATTAATGAGTGCAACCTCATCATTTTTATGTTCTTTTTGTCCAGTGGTCATAAATTATCTATTTTTTATGTATATTCTTGTTGCGATTGATTCGCATCTTCAATAAGATTGTTGCAGATGCGAATCAGTTGCAAGTAGTATTTTCTGGTTTTGCTGAGCTTATTTACTCATTAATTATTCTCATTATCAAGGAGAGAGAGATGTTCAAGCCAAAATTTGCTGCGCTAACGTCAGCTCTGTTGCTCGCTTTATCCCCGGTTGCCAATGCCGATCAAGACAAAATGAAAGTGGTGACCACCTTTACCGTTCTTGCTGATATGGCCAAAAATGTGGCAGGCGACAGCGCTGACGTTGTGTCTGTCACCAAACCGGGCGCAGAAATTCACGGTTATGAACCCACGCCTCAAGATATTGTTCGCGCCCACGACGCTGATCTCATCTTATGGAATGGCATGAACTTAGAGTTGTGGTTTGAGCAGTTTCTGGCCAACCTCAATGACGTACCCTCTGTAACGTTAACCGATGGCATCACCCCCATCCCGATTAAGTCTGGTGCTTATCAGGGCAAACCCAACCCTCATGCTTGGATGGGGCTTAATAATGCCATGATTTATATTGATAATATTGAGGCTGCTTTTGCGAAGTACGACCCCGAGCACGCCGAAAACTACGCGCACAATGCCGAGCAATACAAAGCCAAATTACGCGCGACGATCGAACCATTAAAAGCGAAAATTGCCCAAATCCCAGCAGAGGATCGTTGGTTAGTCACCTGTGAAGGCGCGTTCAGCTATCTTGCCAAAGACCTAGGCCTGAAAGAATTGTACTTGTGGCCGATGAATGCCGATCAAGTGGGCACGCCGCAACAAGTCCGCTCGGTGATTGATGGCGTTAAGCAGCACGATATTAACGTGGTCTTCTGTGAATCCACCGTTAATACCTCACCAGCCAAACAAGTCGCGCGTGAAACCGGTGCAACCTATGGTGGCGAGTTGTACGTCGATTCACTGTCGACCCAAGACGGGCCTGTGCCTACCTACTTAGACCTGTTAACGACCACATCAGAAACGGTCGCGAATGGCTTAACCTCACAACATTAAGGCCAGTACCTGGGCGATGGCAAGTGAAGCGTCATTTTGTGATCGCCCTGAATACGCAGCGAATTTTTATTTCTATAATAATTTTACTTCTATAATAAATAGTTAAGCAACAATACCACCCGATTAAGATTAATACTCAATCCAGAGTTGGAGACGCTCAGCGAGATGAATACCCCAAATAGCCAAGAGACCTTAGGGATTGAAGCCAGTGACGTTACGGTGACTTACCGCAATGGCTTTACCGCTTTATACGATGCCAGTTTTACCGTTCCTCAAGGCTCGGTGACCGCGCTCGTCGGCATCAATGGCGCAGGTAAGTCCACCCTATTCAAGGCGATTATGGGGTTTGTCCCCATGGCTCAAGGGCAAATTCGTATCATGGGTCTGAGTGTCAAACAAGCGCTCAAAAGCAATTTGATCTCTTATGTACCTCAGTCTGAGGAGATCGACTGGAGCTTTCCTGTTTTGGTTGAGGAAGTGGTGATGATGGGGCGTTACGGCCATATGAACTGGCTGAGAAGACCCAAAGCCTCAGATCATCAAGCGGTCGATGAAGCTCTGCGACGAGTCAACATGCAAGATTATCGCAAACGTCAAATTGGCGAGTTGTCTGGGGGGCAAAAGAAGCGGGTCTTTTTAGCACGGGCATTGGCGCAAGAGTCGAAAGTGATCCTTCTTGATGAACCTTTTACTGGCGTTGATGTTAAAACCGAAGATCAAATCGTCGAACTACTACGCTCATTACGTAAAGAAGGCCATGTGATGTTGGTTTCAACCCACAACTTAGGCTCGGTCCCCGAGTTTTGCGATCGCACCATCATGATCAACCAAACGGTTTTAGCCTCTGGCCCCATCGAAACCACCTATACCCGACAAAACTTACAACGGGTATTTGGTGGCTCATTAAGGCACTTTACACTCAATGGCAATACCTTACATCACGATGAGGACACCCGTGAGCTAACAATATTGACCGATGATGAGCGCCCCTTTGTGCAGTACGACGGCAAAGCGATGACCACCAATCAGGAGAAGTCATCGCAATGATCGAGCTATTGTTAGAACCTTTTCAATATGGCTACATGACCAATGCAATGTGGGTTTCTGCCTTGGTTGGCGGTGTGTGCGCGTTTTTATCATCCTATTTGATGTTAAAAGGCTGGTCGTTAATCGGGGATGCGCTCGGCCACGCTGTGGTACCTGGCGTCGCTTTGGCTTATATCATCGGCTTACCCTTTGCATTTGGCGCTTTTATCTCGGGCGGAATTGCAGCTGGCTCAATGCTGTTTTTATCGGAGCGTTCTGGGCTCAAAATCGATGTGATTATCGGTTTGGTCTTTACTTCGTTTTTTGCTTTGGGTTTGTTTCTTATCTCCGTAAACCCGATATCGATCAGCGTGCAAACCATTACCATGGGCAACATTCTCGCCATCACCCCTGAGGACACCCTTCAACTTCTCATCATCGGTGTGGTGACCTTGCTGGTATTATTGGCCAAGTGGAAAGATTTGATGGTAACGTTTTTTGATGAGAACCACGCGCGCAGTATTGGTTTGAACCCACCGGTGTTAAAAGCGGTCTTTTTTACCTTGTTGTCTGCATCTGTGGTGGCGGCAATGCAAACCGTGGGCGCGCTGCTCGTGATCGCCTTAGTCGTGACCCCTGGCGCGACGGCCTATTTGCTTTGCGATCGTTTTCCGCGCTTGATTATGGTCTCCATTTTAATTGGCAGTACCACCAGCTTCATTGGCGCGTACATCAGTTACTTTCTAAACGGGGCCACCGGCGGCATTATTATCTGCCTGCAAACGATCATTTTTATCGCGACTTTTTTCTTCGCACCAAAGCACGGCTATTTTGCCGCCAAACAGAAAGCTCGCCAGGCATTAAAGCGAGCCGCCCAATCACACGCTGCCTCTCAAGCCATGGTTAAGGAAAAACACTGATGGATTTATTGCTTCCTTTTCAATTTCCCTTTATGCAAAACGCCTTCTTTATTTGCTTTGTGGTCGCCTTGCCAACGGCGTTATTGTCTTGTTTTTTAGTGATGAAGGGTTGGGCATTAATGGGCGATTCGGTAAGTCACTCCGTCTTACCTGGGATCGTCATTGCTTATGTCACCGGCGCACCTCTGCTGCTTGGCGCCTTTATCGCGGGTATGGTCTGCAGTTTGCTGACCGGCTTTTTTGCCACTAATTCGCGCTTAAAGCAAGACACCGTCATGGGCGTGGTGTTTTCGGGCATGTTTGCACTCGGGATCGTTCTTTATGTCGCGCTACAAACCAATGCACACCTCGATCATATTCTTTTTGGTAACATGCTCGGCGTTGATAAACAGGAAATCATCACATCTGGCGTGATCTCGGTTGTCGTGACCAGCGGTTTGATCTTGTTCTGGAAAGACTTTTTACTGCATGCGTTTGATGAAGTGCAAGCAAAAGTCAGTGGGTTAAAGGTTTCTGTGCTTCACTATACCTTGCTGACCTTTTTGTCGTTGACCATTGTTGCCACCCTCAGTGCCATCGGCTTAATTTTGGCCATCAGCTTATTGATTGCCCCAGGCGCGATTGCCTTTTTATTGGTCCGTCGCTTTTCCACCATGCTATGGCTTGCTTCTGTGATTAACCTCTTCACCATGCTCACTGGTGTCTACCTCAGTTTTTATTTAGACAGTGCCACTGCACCAACCATCGTACTCATACAAAGTCTTATTTTCATTGTGGCTTTGGTGCGTAAAGTGCTGATAACCAAAGCGGCCAGTGCCAAGGCATTTGGAGTGTAAGACAGTTGAATGTGAGTATTCCAGGACAGAGGATTATTCCAGGACAGTCAAGAGTATTCCGAGACAGCCATATATTTTAGTGTTCCGAAGTATTCCGGGACCGAAGTATTCCGGGAGAAGTATTCCGGGACAGCCATGAAATCCTTGATTCAAAAATAGATGGCTGTCCTAAAAGAACGTTACTTACGATAGAAATTATATAAATTGATGGCTGTCCTGGTTTGATCCTTTTTTCAATGGGCCGTTAACTTGTCGATAACCTAACAGCCCATTTCCCTTGATGCATTCGTTCGCAATCTTCTTGGGTATCGAAACATATGTGTTTTTTCACATTCTTCAATTTTATCCCAACCTGATCAAATGCAGCTTGCATCGTAAAAATCACATCGTTTTCATAGCCCGCTTCGAAAAAAGCTTCTTTAGCTTGATTGGTTTCAAAAACACAAACGATGCGTAAACTCTGAGGAAAGGAATAAAAATCAACGAGATGAGTCACCCATAAGAAGCCTTGATACTCTTTTAAGGTCCGTTCACAAACCGTAGTTAATACGTCGCAAATTTGATTATCAATTTTTTTATCGGATTTACGCATCTCAAGGGTCCAAACAACAAAGAGGAAATGGTGATGAGGTGAGCATATTATAGGATAGTCGAGAAAATCAATTACCTTTGCCGAACCCAAGCTCGATGCGTGTGTCTTGCATAATCTCGTAAGTCACTTGTCCCTCCGACAGCGCAGCAAAAATGACGACCAAATTGGGCAGAAAAACGGGCCCAAGCTTCGCCATCAAGCCCGAGAGTCGTTAAGAGCTTGGGCGTATCCTCGGCAAGGCAGCCTTTTTTATCAGTTTGAACCACGCAGCCTAGCTGTTCCACTAGCGCTATATAATCGAGTAACGAGAACTCAATACCAAGGTACGGCTTTGCTTTGTCTTTTGGTAATTCTCTTTGATTGCCTAAAAAACCCAATAGCCCTTTTGGAGTGAGAGTATCAACCTGACCTTCGCCGCGATCATCGCGACAACCTTTGCCATGAAGTCGTTCGTAAATCGATGTATATTCAGAGCTTTCTAGGCTATCCGCAATATTGGCACGCACTGGATTTAAATCGACATATGCCATACAGGCCAGGAGTGCACGTTCATCGAGCAGCGCTTGGGATTTAAACCGCCCTTCCCAAAACCTTCCTGTGCATTGGTCTTCTTTATTGGCTTCTCGCGCGATGAACTCGTTGAGATTACGCATAAACCAAGATATATCCATCAACCGCTCTCGCCAGAGATTGATAAAACCTTGTACTCTCTTGAGCTCAGCACCACTGGTCAATTCATTTTTTAGCCAAGCCTGAATTAATACCGGGGTGTGATACAAGGTCGTCCAACGTTCAACCACGTCAAGATCAGACCAAGTTTTAGCTTTTTTATCATCGACATGCAGTACCAAATGATAATGGTTAGACATAATGGCATAAGCGCAGATATCAATGGCAAACACTTGAGCCAACAGACGTAAACGCTCGATCACCCACACGCGGCGATGCTCAAAATCCCGGTTGTTATAATCATCTTGTCCACATAAGTAAGCCCTTCTGACACAACGAGAAATACAATGGTAATAGGTTGTATCTTGCAGTGAAATAAGCGAGGAACGAGCTTGAGTCATAGTGCCACCAATGCTGTTATTTTATACAGTTGTTTAAAATTTAGCCATGATGTGGAAGCTTGTCAAATTATTTAAGATTGAGATGAAAATACAGCACTCTAGGTAACATGTTAAAACCTGGATTTTATTGGCTCTGTTCTGTGATCTTCCCTCTTTAGGACAGCCATGTATTAACCTTACGACAAATCGCCAAAGAGAATCGACTTTGAGACTGTCATGTATTTAGTACTGCCTAAATTGATGGCTGTCCTGGTTTGAGTCCCTCCTGGTTTGAGTCCTTGAAGTTTATGGCTGTCCCGGTTTGAGAAAGACTTTTGACTGGTCTTGAGACTGTGGTATTTTTTCGTTAAGTAATCGCTTGCGTTCACAGTTTTGATCCGTATAATGCTTCGCAATTTGTCTGCTCAATGGTGACATTATGCACTCACTACCCACAAAAAAATCCGCTCTCAGTGATCGATTTATCGCGCTGGTCGGTATTAATGGTTGTGATTTTCGTGCTGATGTCTCTATGTTTGGAGCAGAAATTTCTGATTCCGTATAGCCTCCTTATTGTAAGGGGGCTTTTTTTTGCGCTGCGCATCGAAAAGGAAACCTGTCATGGACAATACCTTGTATCAAAAGCACATCATTTCAATTCCTGAATTGAGCCGACAAGAACTGGAACTGATTGTCGCTACGGCGGCGGATCTCAAAGCTAACCCTCGCCCTGAACTGATTAAAAATAAAGTGGTTGCCAGTTGCTTTTTTGAGCCTTCTACTCGTACGCGTTTGTCGTTTGAAACGGCCATTCAGCGGATTGGTGGCGATGTCATCGGCTTTGATAACGGTGGCAATACATCACTTGCCAAAAAAGGGGAAACACTCGCAGACTCAGTTCAAGTCATTTCATCTTATGTCGATGCGTTTGTGATGCGCCATCCTCACGAAGGAGCCGCCCGTTTGGCCTCGGAATATTCAAATGGAGTCCCGGTTATCAATGCCGGCGATGGGGCCAATCAACACCCAACTCAGACCTTACTCGATTTGTTCTCCATCAGTGAAACCCAAGGCCGTCTCGACAACCTCAATGTGGCGTTTGTCGGTGACTTAAAATACGGCCGTACTGTCCACTCACTCACGCAGGCACTATCGAAATTTACCAATGTGCGTTTTTACTTTATTGCCCCGCAAGCCCTGGCGATGCCTGATTACATTTGTGAAGAGCTCGACGAAGCCGGTATTACGTATAGCTTCCACAACGACATCGAAAGCGTGGTCCCTGAACTCGACGTGCTTTACATGACGCGAGTACAGAAAGAACGCTTTGATCAATCTGAATATGCTCACATTAAATCGGCTTATATTTTAAGTGCGGATTTACTGACTTCAGCCCGTGAGAACCTTAAAGTCTTACACCCTTTGCCAAGAGTCGATGAAATCACGACCGATGTCGATAGCACACCCTATGCTTATTACTTCCAACAGGCCGAAAATGGTATGTACGCCCGCGAAGCCTTGTTGGCCCTGGTATTAAATCAAGATTTGGGAGAGTCAAAATAATGCGCGAAACTCAACTGCAAGTCGAAGCGATCAAAAATGGCACCGTGATCGACCACATTCCCGCGCAAATGGGAATTAAAGTGTTGAAACTGTTCAACATGCACAACTCAGAGCAACGTGTCACCATTGGCTTAAATCTGCCCTCTTCTGCGCTCGGACACAAAGATTTGCTCAAAATCGAAAACGAGTTCATCAATGAAGAACAAGCCAAAAAGCTCGCCCTTTATGCGCCGGATGCCACTGTCAATCAGATCGAAAATTACGATGTCGTCAAGAAACTCGCTCTGTCGTTACCTGAATCAATAAGCCAAGTATTTCAATGTCCTAACAGCAACTGTATTACTCACGTTGAGCCGGTTGCTACCCATTTCAAGGTGATTCAAAAAGCCCAAGATGTGCGATTAAAGTGTAAGTATTGTGAAAAGGTGTTTGCTCGCGATGTCGTGATGGATAAATAATTCCGTTCCCTATTCGTCGATAAGACATCCCCCCATTATAAGCCCCGAACTGAGTATTTCAGACTTCGGGACTTATTTTTTATTCGACGCAAAGATCACTTGGGAAGATCACTTGGGGACACCCATCTATTTCGTCAGCACAAAAGACATCAAAATACATGGCTGTCCCTGAATGTTCTCTAAATACATGGCTGTCCTTGAATGTTCTGAATGTTCTGCCTGAATGTTCTGAATGTTCTGAATGTTCTGAATGTTCTCTAAATGCTTTTTCTGAATGTGACCGTAAAACATGGCTGTCCTGGTTTAAAAATGCAGAAATACATGGCTGTCCTGTACTAAAGAGAGGGGGAATAAGGTGGCTGTCCTTGAAAAGGGGGAATAAAGAGGTCAGGGTAGTTCAT
>JBFGYW010000122.1:0-9061 GCA_041587235.1 Vibrio sp. | reverse complement strand
GTGCTAATCAGAGATTAACGTTGACGGTTGTGTTCAGATACACCGACGATTTTGATGTATTGCGCTTGCTGACCGGCGTTATCCGCTTGTTGGTTAGCGTGAATACCACCTTTATCACCTGAGGTGTTGGCCATTGCTGGGACAGCGATAAAAGAAGCAGCGAGTAGAGTAGCAGTAAATAATTTAGTCATGATGTAATCCTTTTAAATTTTCTAATGGTATTGAATGATTTTTTCGTTGAAATAATGATTAACGCTTATTATTGTGCTCAGAAACACCAACAATTTTAATATAATCTGCAGGCTTGCCTTGTTGTTGGCTTTGCGCTTGTTTGTTGTCGTCTTGCTGGCTAGCCATTACGTTTGGAGTAGCAATAAAAGCAACAGTGAGTAGTGCAGCTGTCAGTGATTTAATCATGGTCAATTCCTCATTGATAAGTTGAATGTTTGTCGTTATTGATAACGTGGAGTGATAATAGCAAGGGCATAAAACGTGATAAAGATCAAAAAACGAAATAGATTAATGACGATTCTGCATCAATAAAAATGAAAGTTTTTCCTGAATGGATTTTTTTATTAAGTAATTGATTTTAAATATTTATTTTTTGTTTTCGTTCTGTTTTTTATGGTTGTAGCCATGGTTTTACATGGTTTTTTTACTGGCTGGCAAAAAAATTTATGCTTTTTTCTGCAAGCAAGAACGACGACACGCAGTGCCTAATCCATTACAGCACCGGTTTAAGCTTTTTCATGTTTGTTTTACTAATGCCTTTTTGTTTCTGCTTTGGTAATTTAAGTGATTTCAGTTATTGAGCTAAAAGAAAATTGGGTACGGGGAAAGCAGCATATAGCCATAGAATTCATGGCCAAATCAATGGGTGAGAAAAGGCTTCTTAATAGAGGTAATCCATGGACATATTTTCATTGTCTTGGGTTTTTGTTGCCAGGAATAACTCATTAGATTCTAAGAAGTGAAACCAATAAATGGACGTATAGAAAATGAAAGATCAGGATGAAAAATAAAATAAATCGCGTCAAAAAATATTGATGTCGAAATGAATCAATGTTGCACTAAATAAGTGGTGACGATAAAAATGCCGCGCAGAACGATGCGATGAAACCGGGATAGCATGACAGGTGTAATAGGGGAAGAGACAGGTACAAATGGGGAAAGAAAATTGAAGAGATAAAACAAGCAAAGAGATGAAATCAGGGGCATCAGCAAAAATCAATTTTCACTGTACAACTGCCCCAAAATCACTAAGTCTATCTATTAATCTTTGTTTTGTTAACATTTGGTGTCCTTACCAATCAATGCTGTTGTTTTGGCATTAGTTGCCGTTGTTACCGTATTCTGAAACACCAACGATTTTGATGTAATCAGCCGGTTTGCCTTGTTGCTGGCTTTGGCTTTGCTTGGTGCTGTGGTGTTCAGCAGCCATGGCAGCTGGCGCAGCGATAAAAGAAGCAGCAAGTAGTACAGCAGTTATTTGTTTCAACATAGTCAAATCCTCAATATTGTTCAGTGTTATGTAGTCAGCAGTGCTAATCAGAGATTAACGTTGGTTATTGTGCTCAGACACGCCAACGATCTTGATGTATTGCGCTTGTTGACCGGCTTTATCAGCTTGGTGGTTGGCGTGAACGCCGCCTTTGTCACCTGAAGTCGCCGCCATGGCAGCTGGCGCAGCGATAAAAGAAGCAGCAAGTAGAACAGCAGTTATTTGTTTCAACATAATCAAATCCTCAATATGGTTCAGTGTTATTTAGTCAGCAATGCTAATCAGAGATTAACGTTGGTTGTTGTAGTCAGACACGCCAACGATTTTGATGTAATTCGCTTGTTGACCGGCTTTGTCAGCTTGATGGTTGGCGTGAACGCCGCCTTTGTTACCTGAAGTCGCCGCCATAGCCGCTGGCGCAGCGATAAAAGAAACAGCAAGTAGTACAGCAGTTATTTGTTTGATCATAATGGATTCCTCTTATTCATTTTTTGAATGGTTTGTTTTGAGTCTTTAGCGGTTGAGCACAACGAATGAGCCTTGCCGATAACGTGTAATTAGATTAGCAAGCTTAAAAAGTGTGATAAAGATCAAATAATGAAATAGATTGTTGACGAATTAGCATCAATAAAAATGAAATTTTTTGGGTGGTAAAGATTATAGTTAAACTATTGATATTTAATAGAAAATAAAAGTGAACTTTTTCACATATTGTCGATGCTTTTGTCAGTTGACACTTTGTTACTTGTTTAATGACGGTAAAATGACAATGGCACGCGCGGTTTTTTCACTTTTTGGGCGAATTTCCAGGCGTTAGATGAAGTAAATGAACCACGAGTTGAGGTTTTTTTGAATGATGTGCGCGCATTTTGATCGTGTGTCGAGTGATACTTCAGCGCTTTTCTTAGCTTAAAAACAGCAAGGTGAGTGCGACTGACGAGACTTCTTGGGGCGAAAAACCCAGGGATGTATGGATGAGACTGATTGATCGAATACCCAGGTGACAGGGTGAAAGAGCACTTATACCGTATGGTGTCATATAAAAGGTGAGCTCGATCACCGTAATTGTTCAATTAAGCCTGCCGAAATACGATCTCGCTGTGATAATATTGTCATTAATATGTACAGCGGATAGCCGGGAATGGAATCGATATCATCCTTTACTCATCACAATATCAATAAGACATGGGCGGTGGCTTGTCGCGCCCTGATGTTGGCTTTGTGGGTTGGAATGATCAGTGTCTGCTACTCCCTGCCTGCACAAGCGAAATTGACTGAATCACCTTCACACCTGTCTGAATACTTTGTCGATACTTGGACCACCAATGATGGCCTACCGCACAACAGCATTAATTCCATCGCTCAAACCCAGGACGGTTATTTATGGTTTGCCAGTTGGGAAGGGGCGGCGCGTTACAATGGGCAAGATTTCACCTCATTTCTGCGCTCCGATAAAACAGGAATGTCAGACTCTGGCACCAAAGTCCTTAAACGCGATCGCTTTAACAAACTTTGGGTGGCGGGCTCTCGTGGTTCACTCACTTATCTACAACTGGGTCAATGGTACCCCCAATCCCCAGCAGACAATTTAATTCACGATGTGTTTACTGATCGCCACCAAGGCTTGTGGTTAGCGGTGGAAGATCTGGGCGTGTCTTTTCGACGGTACTTGGGCCAAGGCAACTACAGTCATGATCAGTGGATAATTAAAGGCGTCACGGCGTATCAAATCGTCGAAATGAGCGATCAACTGCTCTATGTGGCAACCAGCAAAGGCTTGTACCAAATCAAGCGTCACCAGCCGCAACTCATTCACAATTATCAGTTTAAAAAAATTTATTACCTTGCCAAAGATCACAATGGTGAATTGTTACTGGCGACGGATAATGGCGTATGGCATTACGATGGCACGAGTTTTACGCTGCTCAACGAGGCATTAAAAGGGCAAAGTATTTCGCTTATCGAACAAGATTGTCTGTTTAACTATTGGATAGGCACAGAGCAAGGCATTGCGCGCATGACGCCATCTGGCGAGCTTGAATATTTGCCATACGGCCGCGGTTTCGATAACAAAGTTTTGTCTTGGTATGCCGATGATCAGGGCAGTATTTGGATTGGCACAGACGGCGGGCTAATGCGTTTGCGAGAAGCGCCTTTTATTACTATTACCCCAACACAAGGTCTGGTCGGGACCTATACGCGTTCGGTAATGGCATTAACCCCAAACCATCTATTGGCAGGTACGGATCGCGGTTTAAGCCTAGTGATGGGAACTGAAGCGGTGAATGCGATTTCCCAATATAGCCCGATTCAACACGCTTCAGTGCTCAGTTTGTCGCCAGATCACACAGCCAGCAGTCACGCAGTCAATAAAACCTATGTTGGCACTTCTAGACAAGGGGTGTTGATTTGGCAAGCGGGGCAGCTGACGCCGTATCTCTCAACCCAAAACGGTTTGCCAGATAACGAGGTCCACGCTTTATTGTCACAAGCCAATGGTGATTTATGGGTAGGCACTGCAGAAGGGTTATTACACGTCAACCCCAGTGGTGAGAAAACCCTTTACGATACTCGTTCTGGTTTGCCTTCGACTTTTATTATTAGTTTGGCCGCCGGTCCTCAGGGGCGAGTGTGGGTCGGTACTGGCAATGGCTTAGTCTCTATTTCGCCACAAGGGCAGATTGTCCCTTTGGCGCTCTCGGCTTATCAAGACCCGCGTTATATTTTTGATATCGACATTGACGATCACTACATTTGGCTGACAACCGATCGCGGCATTGTTCGTTATCAACCTGACAGCGGCGAGATCAGAATGGTGGGGCGCAATAAAGGCTTGCCTATCGATAAGTTTTTTCAGTTTGTCCATCAGCAAGACAATGTCTGGCTGACCAGTAATCGCGGCATTTGGAAGCTCAATTACCCACAGCTAAATCAAGTCGCCGACGGTGACAGTGAGTGGGTTAAGTTTGAGCACTTTGATCAAAACGACGGCCTAGCCAGCAGCCAAAGTAACGGTGGCTCTAATCCGGCAGCAACCTATAGCCAAGGGCGATTGTATATGGCCACCGCCAAGGGCTTAGCCACGGTCAACCCGTTGGACATTGATAAATACCACAGCCTGATGACGCCGATCGTAATTGAAAAAATGCAGTTTGATGATCGCTTTATTGCCAAACAAGCCGATAAAGTGGCCGACCCTGGCACCACTCGGGTAACGATTCAATACGCAGGGTTATCTTATGTTATGGCCGATGGGCTAGAGTATCGAACCCGCTTGGTCGATTTTAATGATCAATGGACGTTTCGCGGCCAGCAAACCGTAGTGGAGTACACCAACTTGCCACCAGGTCAATATCATTTCTTCGTCAGTACTCGATTTCCCTATGGTGAATGGAGTAACACGCCTGCCGAAATCACCTTTACCATTTTGCCTTATTGGTGGCAAAAAAGTTGGGTACAGGCGCTGATCATTGTTTCTATGGTGTCCTTGGTCATTGGCATTATCTTGTTGCGAGTGAGGCAGTTAAAACTCAACCAGAAAAAACTTAAGCAGTTGGTCGCAGAAAAAACCAAAGAGCTGCAACGTCAAGCCGAGCGTTTTGAGCAATTGTCCCATGAAGATGCACTCACCGGCCTTGCGAACCGCCGCGCGTTCAATCAGCACATGAGTGAGCAATATCAAGCCTGTCAGCAAGACAACGAGTTGTTGCATCTCGCCATCATCGATATCGATTATTTTAAGAAAATCAATGATAATTACTCCCACCTACACGGCGATAAGGCGATCAGCAGTGTGGCGAATATTTTGCGTCTTCATGTTGAGGAGCCTTTGTCTGTCGCGCGTTGGGGCGGTGAAGAGTTTACCTTGTTGTTAAAAGGCAGCCGAACGCAAGTTGATCAGCGGATTGATCAATTGCGTCAAACCATTGCGGATAAGCCGTTTGACGATATCGCTCCAGGCATGAAACTGACGGTGAGTATCGGCGTGGCAGACAGTTATTCGCTGTTTGATATTGAGCAGCTGTTTCGTTTAGCAGACGAAGCCTTGCTCAAAGCTAAAGAGTCAGGACGCAATCAAACCATTCGTGCGGTCAACAGCGCGACGAATCAAGATATTTACTGGTTTAGTGTTAATCAACACGAAGACAAAAAAGATTAACAGACTAGGCCCGACAGGAAACAAGAATGAATACTGAACATATCACCGAGGCGACAATCTCTTCTCAATCTAAAGCACAATCTCAAGTTAAAAATCCGTCTCAACCGGTGCCGACCACCATTTTAACCGGCTTTTTAGGCAGTGGTAAAACCACCACCATCATGCATTGGTTAGCCAATAAGCCACAAGGTGAACGCTGGGCGGTGTTGGTGAATGAGTTTGGTGAAATCGGTATCGATGGCGCGATCTTGTCTGAAGAAGGGGCCTTGATCAAAGAAGTCCCTGGCGGTTGTATGTGCTGTGCGGTCGGCGTGCCGATGTCGGTGGCACTGACCGCACTATTGCGTGAACAACCCGATCGTTTGATCATTGAACCAACCGGTTTAGGTCACCCGAAAGAGGTGATGGCGATTTTATTGTCGGAGCAATACCGAGATTACGTCGATCTAAAAGCCACCATTACCTTGGTCGACCCACGCCATTTATCGGTCGAGAAGTACACCGAACACGCGACGTTTCGCGATCAGTTAGAGTGTGCCGACATTGTGATTGGCCACAAAGCCGATGCCTGTAGTGAAAATGACCTCGCGGCCTTTGAGCAGTGGGCGAACGCGCAGCAACCAGCCAAGTTACACACCGAATTGGTTAGCCAGGGGCAAGTCGATTTGCGCTGGCTAGATCAAGCAACGCAGAACACGGCGGAAGTTCTTGCGCCTCATCATCACCATCACGCCAGTCAAGAGCCACAATTTGCGCTCAGCCCAACGCAAAGTTATCTACGCCGCGAAAATAAAGGCGAAGGCTACTTCAGTTGTGGTTGGTTATTTGGCGCAGAATACACCTTTAATTGCGATCAGCTTTTGTCTTTATTTAACGATCTTAACGCCGAGCGAATCAAAGGGGTGCTCAATACCGATCAAGGCTGCATGAGTTTTAATGTCAGTAACGGCATCGTTAGCATGAACACCATGACACTAGAAGGTTTTGAATCTCGCCTTGAAGTGATTGATTCCCAATTGTTGCCATGGCACGAGCTTGAGTCTATTTTATTGGCATTGGCCGGCATCCCCCAGCAACAATCAAGTGAGGTGTGAGCGGGGGACTGATTTAAGTCGTGCTCTCGTTTTGAGCTGTGGTCGCATCCTTTGAATAGCGAAGTAAAAGAGTCAATCGAGCGACTGCCGGCGGTTAATAGGGTCAAAGCCGCCTTCAGTGGATGAAAATAAGGCCCGTGAGCAAGAAAGTTCAGCACACGGGGTCGATTTCGATTATAGTGCACAACCAAAATGATTTAGGTGTATTAAGAGGAAGGCTTTCATGTCATTTGCATCTCAAGGTTTTGCTCCCGCGTTAGCACAAGCGCTTGAAGAGCTCGGTTATGAAAAAATGACGCCGATCCAGCAACAGGCGATCCCACTGGCGCGCAAGGGGCATGATGTTCTTGCCACGGCTCAAACAGGCACAGGTAAGACAGCGGCATTTTCGTTGCCGTTGATCCAGCAATTACTCGACAATCCGCAAAAAGTGTCGCCGAAAACGACGCGCGCGTTGATTTTAGCGCCGACACGAGAGTTGGCAGCTCAAATCGCTGACAACATCGCGGCTTATGTTCGTTATACCGATCTTAAAGTGACGGCCATTTACGGCGGCGTCAAAATGTCGAGCCAGGTAAAGCGCTTAGAGCAAGGTCAAGACATTGTGGTGGCGACACCTGGCCGTCTTGAAGAGCATTTGGCCGAGTTTAATCTTTCGATCAAAGACCTAGAGTTTTTGGTGTTTGATGAAGCAGACCGCATTCTCGACATGGGCTTTATTCAGCCGGTGCGTAAAATTATGCTCGATGTGGAAAGCGATCCACAGATCATGATGTTTTCCGCCACCACCTCAAGCCAACTGAATACACTCGCCAAGACCATTTTGCGCAAACCCAAGCGCATTGCGGTAGAAGCTGAAAACTCGACCGCGAGAACCGTGGCACACGTTTTGTACCCGGTCGATCAAGAGCGCAAGACCGAGTTATTGGCCGAGCTTATTGGTCGTAAAAACTGGCAACAGGTGCTGGTGTTTGTCAACTACAAAGAAACTGCCAATGAGGTGGTCAAAGAGCTTAAACTTGACGGTATCAAAGCGGTGTTGTGTCACGGTGATAAAGCGCAAAGTGCCCGTCGTCGTGCGTTAGAGGAGTTCAAAACCGGTAAAGCTCGCGTCATGGTGGCGACGGATGTTGCCGCTCGAGGCATTGACATTGCCGATTTACCGCACGTGGTGAATTACGATATGCCTTTCTTGGCCGAAGATTACGTGCACCGTATTGGTCGAACGGGTCGTGCGGGTAAACAGGGGCACGCGGTGTCGTTTGTTAACCGCGAAGAAGAGCTGACCGTGGTTCAGGTACAGAACTTGATTCAGCAGCCGATCAAACGCATTGAGCTGGCCGGCTATGAGCCAAAAGCGCGCGACAGTTATCTCGCTAAGCTGACCAAACCGGGTTATCAGCAGCGTCAAGGCCGTAAGAATAACCCGAACCAGCCTCCCGTTGAGCGCGATCAAGCCGCAGCGGAGCGTCGTTTGTCGATGGTTAAGCGCATTAAAGCACGTCGGAAGTAAACACAGTTTAAGACAGTGAAAAACAGTCAATAATAGTGAAACACAGTCAATAACAGTGAAACACAGTTCGCTGCGCTTAACACAGTGGAAAAACAGGGCGCTGCGCTCAATGCTGCTCAGCGACCTATTTTTACTGTGTTTGACTGTCTTACACTGTGTCACACTGTCTTATACTTTTTCGTCTTGCCACTCATTCCCCTCTCGTTCCTACGCTCCCGCGTGGGAATGCATAGGGTTAAGTCACCAGTAAAACTTGCAGTATGTGATCCTAGCTACAACGATCAGTTCAGCACAGTCATCAATTTTTTAATCATTGAATACATGAGTGTCCCGAAACAGTGCAGTAAATAACAGTGAAACACAGTCCGCTTTGCTTAACACAGTGGAAAAACAGGGCGCTGCGCTGCAAGGACCGCTTCGCTCAAGGACGTTTCACTCAAGTGGCAAGAAAAGTCAAAAGCTCAAAATCAAAAGATTAGGGTTTGGGTTTGTCTTGTCACTTGGAACGAAGTGATCTTGCTACTTGCAGTGAAGCGAGCTTTTTTCTCTGTGTTTGACTGTCTTACACTGTGTCATACTGTCTTATACTTTTTCATCTTGCCACTTGGAACGAAGTGATCTTGCTACTTGAAGCGAAGCGATCTTTTTTCTCTGTGTTTGACTGTCTTACACTGTGTTTGACTGTCTTATACTTTTTCATCTTGCCACTTGAAACGAAGTGACCTTGCTACTTGCAGCGAAGCGATCTTTTTTCTCTGTGTTTGACTGTCTTACACTGTGTCATACTGTCTTAT
>JBFGYW010000121.1:0-9137 GCA_041587235.1 Vibrio sp. | reverse complement strand
TCCACTCTGTACGCCATTTATCTTATCAATATTTAAATAGAGGCTTTATGTGACATTAATATGTCATTTTTGTCATGTTTTCAGATCAAAAAAGAAAATTCCCTTTCAATTTTGGGTGTTTAAATTTTGGCAATCGCTGTTTAACCTCACAGCGAATTTGCAATATTGACTCACATTTTTTAGGGACAAATGACCATGAAACGCATTGTTTTTATTACCACAGCATTGAGTGTGCTGTCTGCCTCTGCAATGGCTGAGACGACCATTACCGGTGCTGGAGCGACTTTTCCATACCCTGTTTATATGAAGTGGGCAAAACAATATCACGAGCAAACTGGCAATCAATTAAATTACCAATCGATTGGTTCGGGCGGAGGCATTAAACAAATCACGGCAAAGACTGTTGATTTTGGTGCATCCGATGCGCCTTTGTCTGAAGAAAAACTCAGTGAAGTGGGTTTAGTTCAATTTCCCGCAGTGATGGGTTCTATTGTACCGGTGGTCAATTTAAAAGGCATCCAACCTGGACAATTAAAAATCTCAGGTCAACTTTTAGCGGATCTTTATTTGGGAAAAGTGAAGTTTTGGGATGATAAAGAAGTCAAAGCCGATAATATGGACTTGAATTTACCTCACCAACCCGTCTTTGTTGTCCATCGTTCTGATTCTTCTGGTACCACTTACAATTACACTGGATATCTTTCTAAGGTGAGTAAAGACTGGGCTGATCACGTTGGTCAAGGCAAACAAGTGGCGTGGCCTAAAGCGGCGACTAACCTCGGTGGTAAGGGCAATGCCGGCGTTGCGAATATGGTCAAACGCACCCCAGGTGCACTGGGCTACGTTGAGTTTGCCTATGCAGAACAAAATCACCTCACTTACACGGCGATGAAAAACCTAGATGGACTCTTTGTTGAGCCAAATCTAGCCAGTTTCCAAGCCGCGGCTTCCAATGCCGATTGGCAACACGCCCCAGGCTTTGCCATTGATCTGAACAATCAACCTGGCGCTCAATCTTGGCCAATCACAGCAGCCACTTTCATCTTGATGTACAAAGAACAAGCGAAACCAGAAACGGCGAAAGAAGTGCTCAACTTCTTTAACTGGGGCTACCAACATGGCGACTTGGCGTCGAATTTAGGTTATGTACCTATGCCGGCTACGGTTGTAGATATGGTTGAGACGATGTGGAAGCACGATATTAAAGGCCAAAACGGTCAATCTGTGTATTAATTGTCTCGGCGAAAGGCAGGTCGCTTGCGCCTGTCTTTTTTATTGTTAGTTGAATAAAAGTTTGGAATACCTGTGCTCGCTACGTCTCATACTTTTCACGACCGATTATTTAAGCGATGGAGTTGGTCGAGTGCCATGCTCATTGGCGTCATCATGATCGCCATTTTTGCCACCTTGATTGGCGGTGCTTACCCCGCGATAAAAGCCTTTGGTATCGACTTTATTTTTAGTACCCAATGGGATCCGATGCAATCATTGTATGGTGCTGGCAATGCGTTGTACGGGACACTAGTGTCTTCACTGATTGCGGTGATTATTGCTGCGCCATTGGGGATTATTATTGCCGTTTGTTTAAGTGAATTTATGCCCTCTTGGCTTGCCAAGCCGATCTCTATGGCCATCGAATTGTTATCGGCCATACCGAGTATTATCTATGGGATGTGGGGATTGTTTGTCTTTGCCCCTTGGTTTGCAGCGGGCCCTCAGTGGTGGATTATCGAACACGTCAGCGACCTGCCGATACTCGGTGCACTGTTTGGCGGCGCGCCACTTGGCCAGGGTTTGTTCACGGCGGGTTTGATCTTGGCCATTATGATTTTACCGATCATCACGGCGCTGATCAAAGAGGCATTATCAACGCTTCCTCCCGTACTCAGAGAGGCGAGTTATGGCATTGGTGCCCACAGCTTTGAAGTGATTTTGTATGTGCTGTTACCCGCGATCAAAAGTGCGATATTGGGGGCATTTATTCTTGCTCTCGGGCGGGCTTTGGGAGAGACCATGGCGGTCACTTTTGTGATTGGCAACTCACAAGATATTAACGCCTCATTATTTATGCCGGCGACATCGATTTCTGCCACGATTGCCAATCAGTTTAACGAGGCCGAAGGGATCAAAATGTCGACGCTATTGGCGCTTGGTGTGGTGTTGTTCATTGTAACTCTGATCGTGATGGGGTATGCCCGCATCAAATTGCGTCAAGGCGAATTGAAAAAATGAAGAAAAGAAAAATCAAAAATACCTTGTTTAAAGCATTGTGTTATCTGGCAAGTGCCATTGGTTTGTTGATATTAGCGGTGATCATGGTCAGTTTGATCAGTAAAGGCGGCAAAGCACTTTCTTGGTCGACATTGACTCAGGCTTTACCTTCACCGGGAGAAAGCGGAGGCGGGTTGGCTAATGCGATCATTGGCTCGCTGCTGATCAGTTCGATTGGGATTGGACTGGCGATTCCGGTGGGCGTCATGGCGGGGACTTGGCTTGCCGAGTACGGGCGACAGTCTAAATTGGCGGATGGCATTCGTTTTATGAATGCGATGTTGATGTCTGCTCCTTCAATACTTATTGGGCTGTTTATTTATCTTTTGCTGGTTGAACCGTTTGGCCACTTTTCGGGGTGGGCTGGCAGCGTAGCGCTGGCGGTAATTGCGTTGCCGATGATCATTTCTACCACCGAGGAGATGCTAAAACTGGTGCCAAGCAGCTTGCGCGAAGCCGGCGCGGGGTTAGGAACGCCGCAGTGGAAAGTGACCGTAGCCCTGAGCTATCGAGCGGTCGGCCCTGGCATCGTCACCGGTATCTTGTTGTCCTTTGCGCGTATTACTGGCGAGACCGCACCATTGCTATTTACCGCATTGAGTAACTCGTTTACCTCATGGGATATGAATGCACCGATGGCGAACTTACCGGTGACGATTTATAACCTGGCAATGAGCCCTTATGAGCATTGGAACGATCTTGCGTGGAGCGGCGCGCTGATCATCACCGTCACCGTATTGACGATTAATGTGATGTCGCGACTTTTCCCCGCTTTGCTCAAACAACGGAAATCATAATGAATATGCACAATCAAACTCTTCCCTCGGCGATGTGTGCCGAAACACCGATCAGCAAGCCAAAGATAATGACTGATCAAAGAATGCGCATTGAGAACCTGGATTTTTTCTATGGCAAAGGCAATCAAGCCTTATATTCAGTGACCATGCCAATCTTTAAAAACCAGGTGACGGCGATTATCGGGCCGTCGGGGTGCGGTAAGTCAACATTATTGCGTACCTTTAATCGCATTTTTGAACTCTATCCAGAGCCTTATGCCACAGGGACGATTTTACTTGATGGCCAAGATATTCTCAGTGCGCCTTATGATGTCAATACGCTGCGCAGCCAGGTTGGAATGATTTTTCAAAAGCCGACGCCTTTTCCGATGAGCATTTATGAAAATATCGCCTTTGGTCTTCGACTCAACGAAAAACTCGATAAAGCCGATATGGATAAGCGGGTCCAAGAAGCGCTCGAGCAGGCGCATTTGTGGCAAGAGGTTAAAGATAAGCTCGACCGAGAGGCCACAGGGCTTTCAGGTGGTCAGCAACAACGTTTGTGTATTGCCCGTACCATCGCTTTAAAACCTGAAGTTCTGTTAATGGATGAACCCACGTCGGCCCTCGATCCGATTGCGACCCAAGGCATCGAATCTTTGATGGAGAGCTTGAGAGAGAAATTTACCATTGTGATAGTGACGCATAATATGCAGCAAGCCAAGCGTATATCCGATTATACCGCTTTTATGCACCTTGGTAAGTTGATTGAATTTGGTCCAACAGAGCAGGTGTTTACACAACCAGAGCAAGCCATGACCGCAGATTATATTCAAGGCTACTTTGGCTAATTTTATATTTATTATCCGCAAATAAAAAGGCCAGTCAGAGTTGCTCTCACTGGCCTTAGTTGGTTATATCGTCAGGTATTCTCATCAACAGCGAGTAACAAGCCGCGGTAGAGAGTCCCCACTAACGGTAGTACTTTTGTTCGGTTCTCAAGCCAAGCCACAAACTGATACACAGCAAGATGAGGACAAAGTTAAACGGCAGCGCCGTGGCAACTACACCAGATTGTAGCGCCTGCAGTGCCTCGCTGCCGCCAACCCAAAGTAGTGCGGCAGCAATTGCCCCTTCCACCGAAGCCCAGAAAATGCGTTGTGGCACCGGAGCATCCACTTTACCACCGGCTGTGATGCTGTCGATGACCAGTGAGCCTGAATCCGATGACGTTACAAAGAAAATTAATACTAACACCACAGATACAATCGAAATGATGTGGCCAAATGGCAATTGGTCGTAGACTTGGAATAGTGTGATAGAGATATCACCTAAGCCATTGGTACCAAGAGCACCGACTTTGTTGATCACTTGATCAATCGCTAAACCACCAAACACACCCATCCAAATAAGGATCACAAGAGTTGGAATACACAGAACGCAGAAGATAAACTCACGCACGGTACGGCCCTTAGACACTCGGGCGATAAACATTCCGACAAAAGGACACCAAGAAATCCACCAAGCCCAGTAGAATACCGTCCAAGCGTGCATCCAGCTCTCATCTTCTCGACCATGTGGGTTACTGAGTGGAATGATATTTTCAATGTAGCCAAAGAGTGTTGCTTTGATTGAATCAATTGCATTGCCTGCCGTCAGCGCGAAAATTAACACTAACAAAGCAAAAGCAAAGATCATATTGATGTTACTGAGCAGCTTTACACCACCATCAAGGCCGCGGACCACAGAGGCAATGGCAATGAGCGTGATGAAAACAATCACACCAATTTGCATGCCAATACCGCCGTCTGTGCCAAACACATAGTTGATGCCACTCGTTGCCTGCTGAGCACCGAGTCCAAGAGACGTCGCAAGGCCGAACAACGTTGAGAGAACCGCTAAGATATCAACCACGTGGCCAAGCCAGCCCCAAGCACGATCACCAAACAAGGGGTAAAATACCGAGCGCATGGATAGAGGCAGACCCTTGTTAAAGGCAAAAAACGCCAAGGCCAAGCCGACTAAAGCATAAATCGCCCAACCGTGGAAACCCCAGTGGAAGATAGTCGCGCCAAGGGCCAAACTGCGCGCCTCTTCGGTATATGGCTCAACATTGAGAGGTGTGCCCCACCAGTCGGTGAAATAAGCCGTGGGCTCTGCCACCCCCCAAAAGAGTAGACCGATACCAATCCCCGCGGCAAACAACATGGCTAACCACGATGCTTTTGAAAACTCTGGTTTTGCTTCCTTACCACCAAGGCGAATGTTGCCAAGGGGTGAACACATGATCACAAGACTGAAAATTAAAAAGAAGTTAGCCGACCACATGAACAGCGAGTCAAACTGGTCAATAATGCCATTTTTTAAGCCATTTAAGGCGTCTTTCGCGGTTGATGGGTCAACCAAGGCGATAGATAGTAAAAATAACAGGATCAACCCAGCGCTGATACCAAAAACGGCGTTGTGGACATCAAATCCCCACTTTTGAACATTGTCTTGCCCGACTTGGTAATCTGTCGTGTCGATACTGTATTGTTTATTATGGTAATCCATGATGGGTTCTCATATTTATAAAACATGCTCAGCACAATTGCTGCTCAATAAATATAGAGAAAAAATGATTAGTGCACAAATCTTTTTTTGTGATCTAAAATATAAATATGCGAATTTGTTTTTTTATCTTATTGTTTATTAAGAGATAAGTTGTTTTTTATTAGCGTAATAATAGTTTGTGTTGTGTTAAAGTTTTGGCTGTTTTATGTGCAACTATTGAGTGTATACTCTAAATAAAGGGTCTCTTAGCTAAGACCCCCTAAGCTGAAAATATTAAACGAGAACGGTATAAAGCAGATAGACATTTAAACATACAACCAGACCGGTAATTAAAACACCGGCCACCTGAGTTAATCGGTTGTTGGTGTATTCGCCCATCGTCTTGTTTTCATTGGTAAATTTGAGTAGTGGGATCAGTGCTAACGCAATACCAAAACTCAAAATAACCTGGCTCAAAATCAAAATGTCAGTGGTGTTAACCCCCATTGCGATAACGACAAAGGAGGGGACCATGGTGACCAGTCTTCTTAGCCACAGCGAAATGCGGAATTTGACAAAACCTTGCATCACGACATCACCAGCCATGGTCCCGACCGTGGTTGAGGACAGGCCAGAGGCAATCAAAGACAAGCCGAATAAGGTCGCTGCAGATTGCCCAAGTAGTGGTGTAAGCGTGTGATACGCGGTTTCGATCTCAGCGACATGCTGGTGCCCAGAAAAGTGAAACACCGCTGCGGCCATTGCAACAATCGCAATATTGACAAAGCCGGCAATTGTCATCGCAACCAAGACATCCGCTCGGGTCGATTTGAGCTGTGAAGGCTTATTTTGCCCAGTCGGCTGCTTAAATAACGCGGAGTGCAGATAGATAACGTGGGGCATTACTGTTGCCCCTAACATACCGGCGATGAGAAATACCTGTTCGGTAGAGGTGATCGAGGGCAGCAATAAGCCCGCGGCAAAGGCTGCGCCGTCAGGTTTCGCCATCATAAGCTCAACAATGTAAATCGCCGCAACGATGACAAGTAAACTGCCAATAATAAACTCAAGCGGTTTTTGCCCCTTGTTTGCCATCAACAAAATAGCACAGGTGAAAAAGGCGGTAATGGTTGCCCCTTCCATTAAACTACAACCAAACACAAGCTGGAAACCGACAGCGGCACCAATAAATTCGGCAAGATCAGTGGCAATGGCGATCAATTCAGCTTGTATCCAATAGGGGATAATGGCCCATTTAGGCAGCCGGTCACGTAAGTGTTCAGCGAGGTTTTTACCGGTCACGATACCGAGCTTGGCTGACAAGTACTGAATGAGCATTGCCATGAGGTTAGCCGCCAAGATCACCCAAAGCAGTTGATAACCATAAGAGGCACCGGCTTCGATGTTGGTAGCAAAATTACCAGGGTCAATGTAGCCAATTGCAGCAATAAAAGCAGGGCCAAGCAGTAGCATTTGCCGTTTTAGCTTGAGTGGGAGGGCAAAGAAGCCTCGTTTGGTCGAACTGGAGATGGTTGTCATGACATTACCCACAAAAATACCCACATAAAAAACACCGGTATACTGTAAATGAGAATCACTTTTATTTAAAGTGATAGTTGATGGTTTTAACCGATAACTGTAATAGGGTAGAAAAAGTGTTTCTAAAAAGCGATACTGCGCTTATACCGCTTTAGCGCTGGAAGTCAATAAAAAAGACAAGGCTAGGAGAGATTTAACTTAGTGGATAATGATAAATCGCTTTTTCTGTCGGCTTATTCAACACTTTGGGTAAAGTTTGAGCGAACGGTTTCGTCTTGATAAAAAAGGGCTTTTATTTTCTGAGAGTTATGGCATAGTAACCCCATCGCTTCGGTGCTGCGGGCATCGTATAATGGCATTACCTTAGCCTTCCAAGCTAATGATGCGGGTTCGATTCCCGCTGCCCGCTCCAATCTTTATCTTCTTTATCTTTCCTGATATTCCGTCCCACAAGCTTTGAGAAACACAACACGATCAAGTTCAATGCATTAAAAGTCTCACACTGCGTTTGAGAATTTTTAATCAGGTCTACTGGGTGAGAAAAACCACCTTGCCATTGATGTTGAAAATGGCGTCGAAAAGTGACGTCTCTCGCCGCTCGGTGACCTAGTGGCAAAAATACATGTTATATATTCTATCCATCTCGCTCAATACCAGGTCACTCGAGTTGGGGGTTACTGATAGGTCATCAGTTGGTGGTCATTAAAATACTGCATCATTTCGGCTTTTGGCAGGGTGGCGGTGTGTTGAATGACAGAGCGAGTGAGGTGCGGGGCAAAGTTTTCGATAAAATCATACATATAACCCTGCAAGAAGTTGTTTTTGTTGAAACAGATCCAAGCGTAACAATCTGGAATAAGCCCTTCTAGTGAACGAACCACTAACTTATCGCTGATCTCATGGGTGGCCACAGAGGCAATGATACCAACGCCAACGCCGCGGCTGACGTATTCTTTGATCACTTCTGAGTCCATTGCTGTAATCGCGTATTTCGGTCGCAGTCCCTCGCGTGAAAACGCCTGATCAATCGCCGTTCTTCCGGTTGATTTTAACTCGTAACTAATGATCTTTTCTTTTGCTAGCGCTTGTAACGTCAACTCATCACTATGAGCAAGGGGGTGATCAGCCGCGAGAATTAAAGACAAAGACCACTTGTAAGCGGGTAATATGGTCAAGCCTAATTGCTCTTCAACATCGTGAGCGACAATAGAAAAATCGAATGGGCCGGATGGAAAGGCCACACTTTTCGTCCCCGGCTCTATGGTGCCTAAATGCAAGGTGACATTTGGGTACTTTTTCATAAAGTATTCAAGGGCTTTAGGCAGCAAAAACTTGGCAATAGCATTGGTGGTATGCAAGTGAAGTTGGCCAGAATCGGGTGAGGTGACACTGTTGGAGATCGCTTTGATACGCTCTTCAATATCCAGCATTTTGCCGGCTTCATCAATGATCATCTTACCGACAGCGGTTGGGCCGGATAAGTGTTTACCTTGTCGCTCAAAAATTTGTGTGCCTAATTCATCTTCGAGCAAGGCCACTTGTTTACTGATACCCGGCTGCGATGTAAACAGCTTTTCAGAGGTGAGAGAAATATTATAGCCATTTCGTTGGATCTCACGAATATAACGCAATTGCTGCAGCTTCATAGCGGTTTCCTTGCTTGAAAATGTGTATGCCAACTGTCAAAACACGCTGAGAGACAGGCCTTATGTACAAGATAAACCACAGTATACCTGATATTGACAGCGAAAATAGAGTGCTTTCCTGGCTCGCGCCTATCGAATCACTCTTGATTATTGTATTGTAGATTATTGATGTTATTTATAAAACAGTGAAATCACCTCGCTTATCTGTTGGCGCAGATTAAGTAAATGGTTTTTTTCAAATGGTTTTTTCATCGGGAGCAAATATGAAAATCGTTTACAGGGTCGTTCTTACCGCACTGGCGGCTTTGGCCTTTCAAGTACAAGCCGATGTCCTTGATGACATATTGGCACGGGGTTATGTGAAGGTCGGCAC
>JBFGYW010000120.1:0-9190 GCA_041587235.1 Vibrio sp. | reverse complement strand
TACTTTCATACCCGATTCTATTAAAGACAATAACGGCTCACTTAAAATTTCAGCCATAAAATCCGCGTGACCAACGATCTGTAATACACCGGAAAGATCCATAGAGCGAGAGCGTGCATTGGCAAGTGCGGCTTCAGCTAAATCTAATTTGTCACCGATATCAAAAGCCAATTCTTTGCCGGCAGCAGTCGGTTCAACGCCTGCACTGGTTCGCTCAAATAAGGGTTTACCTACCGCTATTTCTAAGCCCGTAATATGCTGAGACACCGCAGGTTGAGTCAAATTTAATGCTTTGGCTGCACGGCTCAGCGACCGTTGACGATACACTTCGATAAAGCTTCTCATTCTGACTAATGACATAATTCAGCCTATAAATATTTTTATACCCTCTACAAAATAGCATAATTATCTGCCAATACCGATATTGAGTAACATACCAATATTGAAAACGAGTTGTGTGACAAAGCTAACGCAATTTTTTGCTCATTCCGTCTTACAGGAGGCCATATGTCCAGCAATGACAATCAATCACAGTTACGCTCTATTCTGGAATCAATGAAAAAGCAACAGATCAACAACGGCCCAGCGTCCATCGCGCTGCGCCAAGATCGATTGGCACGCAGCATGGCCTTAATTGCAGACAACCACCAAGCGCTCACCGAGGCAATCAGCCAAGACTTTGGTCATCGCAGTGCATACCAAACTGGCGCTGCAGACTTGCTCGGTACCATTAATTTATTGCAACACGCCAGCGATAACCTAGCCGACTGGATGCAACCTGAGCGAGTTGAAGCGCCAACACCAGGTATGCAGACTTCAGTGCAGTACCAACCCCTTGGTGTGGTCGGTGTCATCAGCCCTTGGAATTTTCCAATCAACCTGGCTTTTGGTCCACTGGCCAGTGTTTTTGCGGCAGGTAACACCGCCATGTTAAAGCCGTCGGAGTTAACTCCGAAAACCTCACAACTCTTGGCTGAACTGGTTGGTCGTTACTTCGGTCCTGAAGAATTGACCGTGGTCCTTGGCGATGCCGAGGTCGGGCAAGCATTCAGCGCGCTACCTTTTGATCATTTGATCTTCACTGGCAGCACAGCCGTGGGCAAACACGTCATGCGCGCGGCGGCAGAAAATTTAGTACCTGTGACCTTAGAACTGGGCGGCAAGTCTCCTGTTATGGTCGCTAAAGATGCGGATCTCACCAAAGCCGTCGAGCGCACCTTAACGGTGAAAGCCTTTAACGCCGGTCAAATTTGTATTTCGCCAGACTACTTGATCTTAGCTGAATCGCAACGCGAGGCCTTCGTCGACCAAGCCCGTCAGTTTATGGCAGGTTCATTCCCAACCATTTATGACAACCCAGATTACACAGCGATCATCAATGAGCGTCATTTCAATCGCTTAGTGGGTTTACTGGACGATGCCAAAGCCAAAGGGGCCACCCTAGTTAAATTGGCCGCGGACGATGAGCCAGCCTATGACGCACGAAGTCGTAAGATAGCACCGCATTTAGTCTTAGATGTGAATGATGACATGGCCATTATGCAAGAAGAGATCTTTGGTCCATTACTGCCGGTGAAAACGTATCAAGAAGAGCAAGAAGCGATCGCGTACGTCAATGCTCACCCTCGTCCTCTGGCGGCTTACTTTTTCAGTGAGTCTGAGCAGAATCAACAACACTTTGCCAATCACACCACCTCAGGTGCTTTGGTGGTTAACGATGTGATGACTCATGTCAGCATTGAGAACTTACCGTTTGGTGGTGTCGGACCATCGGGCATGGGTGCTTATCACGGCGTCTATGGTTTTCGCCAGTTTTCGCACGCCAAACCTGTGGTTATCCAAAGTGAACAGGCCGAATCCAGTCAACGACTGCGCGCGCCTTACCAAGAAAAACTCACTGCGTTGAACGCTTTTTTCCAAAGCTAAATCAAGTCTTACCAACCCTACATTTAGGAGTGTTACATGAAGATTTTAATGGTACTAACGTCACACGATAAACTGGGCGACACCGGAGAAAAAACCGGCTTTTGGTTAGAAGAATTTGCCGCTCCGTATTATCAGTTTCTCGATGCTGGCAGCGAGATTACTTTGGCTTCACCGCTTGGTGGTCAGCCCCCTTTAGACCCGAATAGTGAGCTAGAGGATTTTCAAACACCGGCAACTGAGCGCTTCAACCAAGACCCACAAGC
Source organism: Vibrio sp. (assembly GCA_041587235.1). Taxonomy (GTDB): domain Bacteria; phylum Pseudomonadota; class Gammaproteobacteria; order Enterobacterales; family Vibrionaceae; genus Vibrio. The sequence continues at coordinate 7,001 of JBFGYW010000120.1, read as the reverse complement.
ACAAGCGGTTTTGGCGAACACGGTCAAACTCGAGACCATCAATAGCGAAGACTTTGATGCCGTGTTCTACCCAGGCGGTCATGGTCCACTATGGGATTTAGCCACCTCCGCTACTTCGATTGCACTCATTGAGTCGTTCGAGCGCGCGGGTAAGCCAATCAGTTTCGTCTGCCATGCACCAGCGGTTCTTAAAGACGTGAAAGCCGCTAATGGCGAGGTCTTGATCAAAGGGCGCAAGGTCACCGGCTTTACCAATGGTGAAGAAGCCGGCGTTGGGCTGACTGACGTGGTGCCGTTTTTGATTGAGGACGAATTCATTCGACTGGGCGCCGATTACCAAAAATCTGACCACTGGAGTGAGTTTGTGGTTGAAGACGGTCTTTTGATCACCGGTCAAAACCCAGCCAGTTCCGAGGCCGTTGCCAAAGCGCTGCTCAAACGTTTGTCGTAAGTGGCTTTGACTCGCACTATCGCTTAGTGGTCGCCAAACTCACGACTTGAGATAAACCCATCCTGCCCTAGTCAGCACGCACTGACTAGGGCATTAATAGTTAAATAAGAAAACTGAATGAAACGTGATATTTACGCCTACATTACGACTTGTGTTCTTGTGATCGCCGTCGGTTTTAGCGCGTTTTTGGTTTACACCGACAATGCCATTCCCTTCACCACACAAGCGACGGTCAAAACCACCTCAATTAATGTGGTCCCTGAAGTGAAGGGGTATATTACTGATGTCTACGTTCGCGAGGGACAACGCGTACCAGCTGGGGCACCGCTGTTGCAGATTGATCGCACTGACTACCAAATTGCCAAAGACAAAGCGTTAGCCGTCCAGCAACAACGACAGAGTACACTGGCGAAAAGTACACGTCACTATCGGCGAATTCGCGCGTTAGCAAAAAAAGGTTCCATCAGCCAAGACGATCTCGATGTTGCCAAAGAGGCCATGGCCAACGCCAACGCACAACTTGAGCAAGCCAACGCCGATCTCGCCACAGCCAAGCTAAACTTAGAGCGTACCCTGATGATTGCCAAACACGCTGGGGTCGTCACCAATTTGGCCTTTAAACCTGGTATGTACATTAGCCCGTCTTCGGTGGCGGTTCACTTGGTCAACCGCCAAGATTTATGGGTCGCTGCGGATTTTACTGAAAAAGGCTTGCCGGCATTACAGAAAAATCGCCACGTCAATATCGTGTTTGATGCTCTGCCCAACCGCGTATTCCAAGGCCAAATTAGCGCCATCGACCAGGCCATTCAATCGGGTCTTAACGATGCCAGCCAACTCGCGACAGTGACCAATGAAACACGCTGGATCCGCTCCCAGCAAAAAATTCGCGTCCGAATTCGTCTTGATGAGATGCCAAGCAACGTGGTGGCGGGCGGCCGTGCCAGTGTCATGCTCCGCGATGACGGCAAGGTGTCCGATACTTGGATGTCCCTATTGAGCTGGTTGAGATACTTATACTAATGTACGAGCTGCTACGAAAAACACTGATCATTTTAATTTGCTTAATGCTGAGTAAAACACTGCATATGACGGTCGGTGTTTACTTGTTGTTATTTGCGATTTTATTATCAACCACAACGGTGTCTAAGCACATTCATCAATTACTGGGGAAATTATTGCCCGCCGTCATATGCGCCTTAGGGGCCACCTTAGTCAACCAAGCCTTCAGTGAACACCCCTTCATTATTTGGACCTGTTGCCTGGTGTTTTTTGATCACGTACGCCGCCAAGCCAATACCAACCTCAAAATTGGCCAAGCGGTGCTGCCTTTGTTCATGATCATTTTTGTCACCACCTATCACAATAGCGGCACGTATACCGATGCACTTATTTTTTACATGCACGACGTAGTGTTAAGTGCCGGCGTTGTCGCTTTCGTTACGGGCTTTATTAATCATATCATGCCGCCCAAAAGTGCCCCTTCGGCACCGCAAGTCATTCGCCAACCTGTAACAGGCAGTGATCGCCTCAAAATGCTGGTATTGGTTGGCGGCGGCTTGGCCTTTATCATGATCAACCAAGTCACCAGTGCGGTATTTTGTTTAGTGCCCTTGGTCACCTCCGCGATGCAACCGACCCATCAGCACATGAAACAACATTCAAAAGAAAAATTGTTGTCGCAGATTGGCGGCTGTTGTCTGGCGATCGTCATGTCGATGGTGTACTCAGGTACGGAAGTAAATCTATTTAGCTACGCATTAATCTCCTTTTTGCTGATCTACCTCATTTTGTACTGGATACAGCATTCAGAGCCCGTGGACAAAGCGATTCACGGCGACGCGTTAATGGGCTTTTTAATTCCATATCAATTGTACATTGCCCAATACGGCAACAATTTTGGCCTCAATTCCATCACTTTACGTGCTACAGAATTGATGATTGCCTTAGTGATCATCTATATTGTTGCCCACTGGCTAGATTCGTTAGCTCGACATCGCCCTCCCGCTCAGTAGCCCGTTTGTCAACTCAATACATTTATGACTTATTATTCTTTTTTGTTATATATTTATTCATCAATTCGTATAATTAACCTGCTGAGCACTTCTAGCCACAAGCCGTGCTTAAAATAGGCACTTATAGTGGGGAATGCTTTAAATAATGGTTAAATAGTGTTTTATTTTGACGTGTAAAATAAAATCAATTGTCCCCTTGTTAGCGATTCAATTAATGGTATATTGACTGCATAGATGTGCACTTTACAAACTGATGAATGTCGATTGCTATCAAGCCTATGGCCAGGTGATAGGACAATCGCCTTAGCGTCGATAAAGTGCCAAGTGAGGGTTAACTAGCAAAGAGAGTCAAAGGAAATGAGACAAGAAACTGGTCAAAGAGACTTGAACCAGAATGGGCAAAAAGGCAAAGAAAACCAGGTTGATGTTGTGCTTATTGGCGGTGGGATCATGAGTGCCACACTCGGCAGTTTCCTACAACAATTGGAGCCCAACTGGCAGATCAATCTCTATGAGTGTTTAAGCGATGTCGCTCAAGAAAGTTCGAATGGTTGGAATAACGCCGGCACCGGTCACACCTCCTTAGCGGAGTCTAACTACACGCCTCTGAAAGCCGATGGCAGTATCGATGTCAGTAAAGCGATTAAAATCTACCAACAGTTTCAGCTATCACGCCAATTTTGGGCTTACCTGAGCGAGCAAGGTCAACTTGGCACGCCAAACAGCTTCATCAATAGCGTGCCTCATTTGAGCTTTGTCAGTGGCCAAGAGAACGTCGAATTTTTGCGCAAACGCTATCAAGCCCTTTCCTCTTTGTCTTTGTTCGAAGGCATGGCTTATTCCGAAGACCCCGAGCAAATTCGCACTTGGTTGCCTTTGATGATGGAGGGTCGTTCCAGTGATCAGCCGATCGCCGCCACTCGCTCTATCGATGGCACGGATGTCAACTTTGGTGAGCTGACCCGCCAAATGATCGACAATTTGCAGCGCAACGAGCGTTTTTCACTGCAGTTGAAACACAAAGTCACCCAGCTTGACAAGCAAAGTGATGGCCGTTGGAAAGTGGGTGTGCGCTGTCTGACAACGGGTAAAGAGCACACCGTTTTCAGCCGTTATGTGTTCATCGGTGCGGGCGGTGCGTCATTGACCTTATTACAAAAATCGTCGATACCAGAAGCGAAGGCGTATGCGGGTTTCCCAGTCGGCGGTCAATTTTTAGTGACCGAGAACCCAGACATCGTCAACGCCCACCAAGCGAAAGTGTATGGCAAAGCGGCTGTCGGTGCTCCGCCGATGTCGGTCCCACATATGGATACTCGGGTGATTGATGGCAAAAAAATGCTGTTGTTTGGTCCCTTTGCCAGTTTCTCGAGTAAATTCTTAAAAAATGGTTCGCTTCTCGATTTATTTTCGTCGGTCACACCACACAATGTGCTGCCAATGATGCACGTCGGCCTTAATAACTTTGACTTGGTGAAATACCTCGTTGGCCAACTAACGCAAAGTGAAGACGATCGCATCAAAGCCTTGCAAGACTTTTTCCCTAAGGCCAAAGCCAGTGACTGGCGTTTGTGTCAAGCGGGGCAACGAGTGCAAATCATCAAAAAAGAAGCCGGTAAAAAAGCCGCGTTACACTTAGGCTCTGAACTCGTTCACGCCAAAGATGGGAGCTTAACCGCACTCCTTGGTGCATCGCCGGGAGCGTCAGTTTCGGCCGCCATTATGATGGAATTACTCGAGCGTTGTTTCCCAGAACAAATGGGCAGCAAAGCCTGGCAAAACAAAATCCAACAAATGTTGCCATCGTATGGTCAGGATTTACTCGACAACCCACAGTTGCATCAACACGTATTGGCGCAGACGGCGAAAAGCCTCAACCTGGACAACCATTTAGTTGAGTTGAACACCAGCGCAGAGCACGCATCTCACGAGGTCGACAAACATCAAGAGGCCGATGTCGCTTAACTTTCCCTCACCTTTTAAACGAGTTTGACTCGCGCTATTGTTCATTGGCCAATCACAGATAGATTGGCCTTTTTTACCTCTGACGCGCTCATTTTTTGCCTCTGCCTTGCCCTCTAAGCCTAAAGGGGTAGAAGCGCATAATATCGAGTGCAATGCGCCCCCTCTTAGTGACTACCGTCATTTCATCTAATCATTTTCTTATATTTTTCTGCAACTTATAAACTGGAACACTTATTGCTCAACTTGGTATTGATACTGAGAATGCACCCTTGTGTTCAACGTTAGCGCAGTTGAGACTGATTGGTTTGCCGTCAAATTGAGGATCAGCTGTTGCAACTATCTGATGGCCTGTGTGCCATCGCGGACTTTTTGTTTATGAAAGGAATCGAAATGAAAAAGAATGCCCTGAGAAGCGCTGTGATCGCTGCGGTCAGTACCGTCTGCCTGCTTGCCCCCGTTAGCCTCAATGCCGAAGAGCTTGGCTGGCCCGAGAAGGAAGAGCTTACCTTTGGCTTTATCAAACTCACGGATATGGCCCCCATCGCCATTGCGTACGAAAAAGGCTACTTTGAAGACGAAGGTTTGTACGTCACCATTGAAGCGCAAGCAAACTGGAAAGTCTTGCTAGACGGTGTGATTGATGGCCGTCTTGATGGCGCACACATGCTGGCAGGCCAACCGATAGCCGCAACCATTGGCTATGGTACCAAAGCGGATATCATTACCCCATTTTCTATGGATCTTAATGGTAATGGCATTACCGTTTCCAACGATGTGTGGAAACAAATGAAAGCCAACATCCCTAAAATGGACGACGGGCGACCGGTTCACCCAATCAAAGCCGACGCGCTAAAGCCTGTGGTCGACCAATACAATGCCGAAGGTAAGCCGTTTAAAATGGGCATGGTCTTTCCCGTTTCGACCCACAATTACGAACTTCGCTATTGGTTAGCCGCCGGCGGTATTCACCCAGGCTACTACGCCCCACACCGCGGTGATACGTCAGGTCAACTCGATGCGGACGCCTTACTGTCTGTCACACCGCCGCCACAAATGCCCGCCACCTTAGAAGCTGGTACGATTTTCGGTTATTGCGTTGGCGAACCCTGGAACCAACAAGCGGTGTTTAAAGGCATTGGTGTCCCCGTGGTCACCGACTATGAAATCTGGAAAAACAACCCAGAGAAAGTTTTTGGCATCACCAAACAATTTGCTGAAAAATACCCCAACACGACCATTCGTCTTACCCGTGCTTTGATCCGCGCGGCCAAATGGTTAGATGACAACGACAACGCCAATCGCCCTGAAGCAGTCAAAATCTTATCGCAATCTAACTACGTTGGCGCTGACTACGATGTGATTGCCAACAGCATGACGGGCACGTTTGAGTATGAAAAAGGCGATAAGCGCGCCGTGCCAGATTTTAATGTCTTTTTCCGTCACAACGCCACTTACCCCTATTACTCTGATGCCATTTGGTATTTAACCCAAATGCGTCGTTGGGGGCAAATCAGTGAGCCACAAAGTGATGAATGGTACAAAGAAACAGCGAAAAAAGTTTATCGCCCAGATATTTACATCAAAGCTGCACAATCGCTTATCGATGAAAAATTAATGGATAAAGCCGACTTCCCCGACTTTAGTCAAGAAGATGGTTACCGCCAACCGCAAACTCACTTTATCGACAACATTGTTTACGACGGCCACAAGCCCAACGACTACATCGACAAATTTGCGATTGGTCTCAAAGCCCAACAAAAACTGTAATCCACCACAGTCAATGATGCCGGCGATTTCGCCGGCACTAAGGACAGAGAGATGAAAACACAACCACTTAACGCCAAAGCCGAAAGCACGGCAATCACTGTACTAAGCGATTGGTGCGCTCAACAATTAAAAGCACTGTTATTACCGATCGCAGGCATCGCTTGCTTTTTACTCATTTGGTCTATCGCCGCCAATCAAATCAATACGTCGCTGGGTAAATTCCCAGGGCCATCACAGGTCTCAGAACAAATCGTTAATCTTTCTCTAGAACACAACCAAGAGCGAGAAAAAGAACAAGCGTTTTACCAAAGACAAGAAGAGCGCAATGCCAAACGCGTCGCCGCCGACCCTTCTTATCAACCTAAAATTCGTGCCTATACCGGTAAAGAAACCTTCCTCGACCAAATTGTCACCAGCTTGATCACGGTGATGACCGGCTTTATCGTCGCGGCAGTCATTGCGATTCCTTTGGGTATTGCCATTGGTTTGAGTCGTTCTCTCAATACCGCGATCAACCCGATTATTCAGATCTTTAAACCCGTTTCTCCTTTGGCATGGCTGCCGTTAGTGACTATGGTGGTCAGCGCGGTGTATACCACTTCAGATCCTCTATTTGCCAAGTCGTTTATCAACTCAGTGATCACGGTGACCTTGTGCTGCTTGTGGCCCATGGTCATCAATACCGCTGTGGGAGTGAGCTCAATCGAGAAAGACTGGGTCAACGTAAGCCGTGTGTTACGCCTGCCCCCATTAACCCATGTCAGAAAAATTGTCTTGCCCTCTTCTATTCCCGCGATTTTTAC
>JBFGYW010000119.1:0-9223 GCA_041587235.1 Vibrio sp. | reverse complement strand
TCAGTCCGGTAAGGATGACGAATAAGTTCAATTTGTTATAATGATAAATTCATCACACAGCGGCTTAGGTCGCTGTTTTTTTTGTGTTTCATTTTGCCCCTAACAATGAGTACCCTATGACAACACCCAAAGGACAACTGTTACTTCGCACTTTAGCCATGCCAGCTGATACCAATGCCAATGGCGATATTTTTGGTGGTTGGATCATGTCACAACTCGATCTGGCCGGTGGCATTTTGGCCAAAGAGATCTCTCAAGGCCGGATTGTTACGGTATCGGTGTCGAGTATTACCTTTAAAAAACCGGTAAAAGTCGGCGATGTGGTGTGTTGTTACGGCGAATGCACCAAAATCGGCCGCACCTCAATGTCGATCAACTTAGAAGTCTGGGTCAAACCGGTCAAGAGCGATGGTGTCGGCCAGCGCTTCCAAGTATGTGAAGCCACGTTTAACTATGTCGCAGTCGACAGCGAAGGCAAACCTCGCGTCATCGCAAAATAGCCGCACTGACCCTTTCTCTCGTGTCCGTTATTGTTATACACTGCTCATTAGGAAACTTGTCATTGACTGTGTGGTCATAGGCTACTGACTACTTTGAATAAGGATACGGACATGTGGTATGTCATTTATGCTCAAGATGTTGAGCAGTCTCTAGAAAAACGCCTTGCGGCCCGCCCTGCTCACCTCGAAAGATTATCCCAATTACAACAGGAAGGCCGTTTGTTGGTCGCCGGGCCCATGCCTGCGATAGACAGTGAAGACCCAGGCCAAGCGGGCTTTACTGGGTCAACTGTGATCGCTGAATTCGACACCTTAGCACAAGCGCAACAATGGGCGGATAACGACCCTTATGTTGAAGCCGGCGTTTATCAATCCGTTACCGTCAAACCGTTTAAAAAAGTATTTTAATACCATGAAAAAATTGCTCACTTTTCTTCTCGTGCCCCTGTTTCTTGCCAGTTGTGCTTCACACGAAGACGAACAGCGCCGAAAATTAAAACAGATGGCGTCGAATCGCGCAGAAGCATTATCGGCAGGGTTACCAGTTGAACGCGGCCCGTTAAAAATTATGCGGGTACTGCCCAAAGACAACATCGTTAGATTAATGATGATTTACAATACTGATGGCAAAAATGCTGAGCCAGTCAATCAAGTCCTTGACCGCAGCGTAGATTCGTTTTGCAGTAATAAAGAAATTGTAGCTAACCTTGAAGAAGGTTTAGTTTACGAGATAAAAATTCGCAACGCTCGCGGACAGCTGCTGATCGACAAAAAAATCACCGACCAAACCTGTAATACAAGCGCAAGCTGATCTCAATGGACTCGTATTACCCGCTACGAGTCCATTGTAGTACTGCTTTTTCTAAACTACTCTGTTATCGTATGCACTTTACTTTTGATGTCCACATCCTGGGTAGCCCATTGGTCTCGAATTTCTTGTGTCGCCACCACCATATTGGTCAAAGCGGCTTCGACTTGTGGCCAAGTACGAGTTTTTAAACCGCAATCAGGATTGACCCAGAGTCGCTCTTTTGCAATCAGTGCCGTCGCTTTGTTAATTAACTCTATCATCCACTGTTTGTCTGGAATCGTGGGTGAGTGAATATCATAAACACCAGGACCAATCGCGTTAGGGTAATGAAAACGCTCAAACGCGTTAAGAAGCTCCATATTTGAGCGCGAAGTTTCAATGGTGATCACATCAGCGTCGAGTGCAGCAACAGAATCAATGATTTCATTAAATTCACTATAACACATATGGGTATGGATCTGCGTTTGTGGCCTAGCAACCCCTGCGGCTAATTTAAACGCTCTCACAGCCCAGTTGAGGTATTCATTTTGCTCACCGACTTTTAGTGGCATTCCCTCCCTTAAAGCAGGCTCATCAATTTGGATGATTTGAATACCTTCGTTCTGTAAATCTTCTACTTCCTCGCGTAACGCTAACGCCAATTGATTGGCAATGTCACGACGAGAAATATCCTCCCTCGGAAACGTCCAACAAAGTATCGTCACTGGTCCGGTTAACATGCCTTTTACAGGTTTCTCGGTGAGGGATTGCGCATACGTTATCCACTTAACCGTCATTGGTTGAGTGCGCTCAATATCACCAACAATAATCGCAGGTTTCACACAACGAGAACCATAACTTTGAACCCAACCAAACTCTGTGGTCAAAAAGCCGGACAATTGTTCAGCAAAATACTCGACCATATCATTGCGCTCAGGCTCACCGTGTACAAGTACATCTAAGCCCAATGCTTGCTGTCGCTTAATGGCATCGTGGATATAGACCTTTAGGGCTTTATCATAGTCATCTTGATTGATCTTGCCTTGTCGGAATGAACGTCGAAGCGCTCGTATTTCTCGCGTTTGTGGGAATGAACCGATTGTCGTGGTCGGTAATAAAGGTAAGGGCAACGCTTTTGATTGGCATTGTGCGCGTTGCGGATACGGCAACGATCTTTCTTCCATCTGTGTACAAATATCACTGAGTTGACTCTGTACTGAAGGTTTATGGATTGACGTTGCGTTTTCTCGTTCTCGCAAAGGCAAACTGTGCTCGATACACGCTTCTCTTGCACCGGGTTTATTGTCCAGCGCATTCGCAAGTAAGGTGACTTCTGCGACCTTTTGTTTGGCAAAGGAAAACCACTTCTGAGCATGTATTGGCAGTGATTGCTCTTGTTCAACATCGACCGGACAATGCAACAGTGAACAAGATGTTGCTATCCATAATCTGTCGTTTAGTTTTGCTTTTATTGGCAATAACTCATCGAGCCAATAGGCCAAGTCACACCGCCATACATTGCGCCCATTCACCACCCCTGCTGACAAAACCCAGTGTTTTGGCAAATGATCAACGACTGTACCTATATTCTGATTTTTTACTGTAAGATCAATATGTACGCCATCGACTTTTAAGGCAGTAATCACCGTAAGGTTATCCACTATAGAATCAAAGTACGTCGCCAATAATAACTTGCTTTGGCACTGAAGTTGACGGTAACTACTGATAAGACCTGTACACCATTTTTCATCAAGTTCAAGGGCTAGAATTGGTTCATCAATTTGAATCCATTCAACCCCTAAATCTGCTAATCGATCCAATATCTGCTGATAAACCGGTAACAGTTTTGAAAGTAAGCTCAATGGGTCAAAATCTTCCTCAACAGGCTTACCTAAGTACAAATAACTGACCGGTCCTAATAACACGGGTTTAACCTGATGGTTGAGTTGCTTTGCTTCTCTCACCTCATCGAATAACTGAGGCCAAGAAAGACAAAATTGATCGTCACGACTAAATTCTGGCACGATATAATGATAGTTGGTGTTAAACCATTTGGTCATGTCACTTGCGGCGGCCTGATGGCATTGGCAACTTGACTGTGATTGACCACGGGCAACGGTAAAGAGTGTATCCATATCGACCTCGTCACGACGATGTCTTTTGGGGACATGGCCTAAAAGCAGCGACGTATTGAGTACGTGATCATACCAAGCAAAGTCTCCAACAGTGACAAAATTCAATTGCTTGTCACTTTGCCATTGCCAGTTATTTTGACGAATATCGCTGCCCACTGACAATAGCGCTTCTTGATCAAGACCACTGTGCCAATATTGTTCTAAAGCGTATTTGAGTTGACGCTTTTCACCGATTCTCGGATAGCCAAGTATGTGTGTTGTCGTTGTCATCATTTCCCTCTCAATCTTTTTGGATGTCTGGACATCTAAATAATCAAAAAAATTGACACAAATAACAAACGCCATTTTTTCACATTAATAATGAATTTATTTCATATAAAAAAGAAGAATAAATGGCCTTTTAGCCGTCTAGATGTTTACATGGGCATAAAAAAAGCGTAGCTTATAGCCATAATGCAAGCTTTATCCATAAAGGGGCAATAATGATAGAACTAAAGCATCTCAAGACCTTAGTGTCCTTACGAGAGACCGGCTCATTAACCGCTACCGCCACCGCCCTTCACCTCACACAATCGGCCTTATCGCACCAGATCAAAGATCTCGAAGCCAAAATAGGCAGCCCTTTATTCTTACGCAAAACTCGGCCAGTGAAGTTCACCACCGAAGGCGAAATCTTACTCAAGGCCGCTGATGATATTTTACCTCGCCTAAATCGCGTCGAATACGAGTTGGCCCGCTCAAAACAAGATGACCATGGCCGTTTGCACATGGCGATTGAATGCCACTCTTGCTTTCAATGGCTGATGCCCGCGCTCAAGACCTACCAAGTAATGTGGCCCAGTGTCAGTTTAGATTTTTCCTCTGCCTTTGGCTTTGAGCCCTTACCCGCTCTGCTCAGTGGCGATTTGGATTTAGTGATCACATCGGATATTCAACCTCGCTCGGAAGTGCATTACGAACCCTTGTTCGACTTTGAGATGCGCTTAATAATCGCCAACAATCACCCTTTGGCCAATAAGCCCCATATTGACCCCGAAGATTTTCTCGACCAAACCCTGCTGAGTTATCCGGTGCAAAAACAGCGTTTAGACGTCGTGAAACACTTTTTAGCCCCTGCTGGCATTGAACCATTAAAGTGGAAACAGGCAGACAATACCCTGATGTTGGTGCAAATGGTCTCGGCTGGACTCGGCGTGGCGGCCTTGCCCAATTGGGCGATCAGTGAGTTTTCACGCCAAGGGCTGATCGTCAGTAAACCGCTCGGAGCTGGATTGTGGCGGCGACTGTTTGCTGCCACGCGCAGCGCAGAAAAAGACAAGCATTATTTACAAGCCTTTTTCCAGACCTCAAAACAACAAAGCCAACAGCATTTAGAAGGGATAAAAATGGCTTAACACTTTAATACCAATCTAACTAAATAGCTGACCACCCTAGCGGGTTAAAAAACTCGATAACATCGTTAAGAAAATAACTTTTAGAATAACGACTTAGATTCCGTTATTAATAAGAAAAGGCTCGCGCCAAGAGGAGAGCGCGAGCCGTTTGAATAATGAGTGACATTGGCTGTTAGAAGAAAAATTGGCGGCTATTCATTTCGGGGTTTGAATTGATTGGTCAGTGGATCGTAAAGATAGCCAATTTGAGACAGTTGCACACTTAAATGCACTTCATTGACTTCATAAGTACTCACCAGTTCATCAATGCTCTGGCATTCGTTGCGCAATTTTTCATTAATAATGCCGAGCAAGATGTGACTGTCGTATTGGGTCAAGTTGGTTAAATCCATGTTTACCTCCTAACGGCTTGGCGGGCTAACCTTGATAAAACAGTAAATGGCGTTGTGGCTTAGAGAGGCTCTTCCTTTCCCCCTCTGCAACAGCTTGATAGCCTCACTGTGATTGTGTCATCAACAATGAGGTGACCTCTTATTACTATAGTGCAAGCTTAAAGCAGGTCAACACAAAAAGACCGTTATCCATCGCGTGCCCAACATCAAACATTCAACAACCCGTTGAGACTTCATACCAATCTAACGACATAGCGGGTAAAAGATCGATAACCTGGTTAAGAAAAACACCTGTAGAATAACGTCTTAGATTCCTGTGTTTATAAGTAAAGAGCTTATAAGCAAAGAGCTTGCCTTGTTCTCAAGCTTGATAACTACGCTATCACTGACCACAGACTTAATCAGATTGGTATGAGTAAGATTAAGGCAATAAACTCACCAATTGGCCGCTTGAGATCAGTAAGCACAATAACGCCACCCAAAGTTGGCTTTTGTCGACGGTCGACTTTTTAAATAAATGCCACGCCCAAATAATCACTGCGGTCACCAGCAAAGACAAAGCCAGTAAAATGTGGTGAGTCAACTGATTGAGCGCTTGAGTGTCGAGTTGGTAAGCCAGCAGTAACACCACTAATGCCAGGCTCATCGCACTGATGATCCCCACCAAAGGCAGCAACTGATGAAAAGCCTGTAAACGACTGCGGGCGGTGATCAGCAATAAATGACTCAATGCCGAGCCAAGTAAAAACATTTGCACCAACCAAAGGCCAGCCATCCCACCTTGGCCGTGTAACCACATCTGCCCCAACACCAGTGCGGTGGCCAATACATTGGCAGCGTGCATAACCCACATCGGGCCTTCATCACGGGTCTTTTTCATTTTAACCTGTGAGCAAAACAGCAACAAAATGGCACTGATCGCAAACATAAAATATGACAATGTCAACGCTGGTAACACCCAAAGCGCTGCAAGATATAACAGTACTTTATGCAAACGGCCACGCTGCCCAGGGCACAAGTCGCCCTTGATTAAAATTAAGGTCAGCAATAATTGCGCGCCGAGTAACATGGGAGGAAAAGAAAGAATATACTGAGTCATAAGCGTGTTGAAAGAAAAGTGATGGGCCAAGTTTATCAAAGCCCAGCCGCTGAGCAAGTCCCGCTTGGCGGTGGCGGGTGGATTTTTACTCCTACTAGAAAGCGGTCAGGCTTTGCCCTCACCACTTGGCTTGTGTATTATGTTGCGATCCGAAGATAAAGTGCCAACACCCTTCCCCCACTTGCCTATGAGCCAACACCACGATCACAAGCCAAATTTAGCCCAAACAAAGGCTCCTAATCCATCCACTGTAGAAGATAAGATTGATCATAGCAGCGGCAATGTCTCGACACGCGTTACCCAATCTGGTGAAGACCTGGGGCCTGTATATAAAGTCAACCCCGTGTGTGAGGCTGATCATGCCCTTGAGTTACAACACATCTGGCTAGAAATTCACGCGCAGCGCTGGCACCAAATCGAGCGATTTTTATGGCCCTTATATTGTTATCAGCACGGCTATGTCACCAACAAGGGCAAACCTTGCCTCGCTACTGCCAAAGCCAAAATGAGGCGTTCAGACAACGCGCTAAAAAGTGACAGCGTCACCATGATTGCACTCGTGCCCTTAAAAGCCATTATTGGTGAGCTTAAAAAACACGAAAAAGATGGAAACTTGAGCTTTTCTCGGATGCAAAGAGTCTTATTGCATTTATTGGACTATCGCCTTATCAGTGCCGCTGAGTGGCAAACGCTCATCTCTTTAGGACTGCAACACCAAATGCCAGCGCTATGGTATCAGCAAAAAAACGTCAACTTAGAAATAAGAATGGCTTTGGCAGACATTACATTCCACCAAAGCCATTGAGGTTACTGATTGAGTTTATGGGGACAAGTTTTCCCTACTCATCGTAATGGTAACTGACATCAAACACCGCTGACCATAGATCCCCTTCATCGCTGTCTACGCCAGGCCAACCAGGCAGATCGGTTTGTGACAAGACTTTGACCGAGATGGATTGGCCATCGGTGTCCACCAAAGCCATACTGTCCATCACGTCATACTCTTCGCCTTGATAGGTATAGACAAAATTAAGCTCAATGACGTGATTGGTTTCATCTAACTGCCAAGTCATGTCAATACTTTCCTCATCGATAATCAAGAAGCCACTGCCATCGGCGCGAAAGACAAAGGTGTCATACTCGTCACTGAGCATCAAGTTACGCGAATCATCATTAAAGTAATCGTCACTAAAGAAGGCGTCAATGTCATTGCCCTCTTGCTGACACTCGCTTACCGAGGTTAAGAAGGTGTCAAACGTTACCGTCGTTAATGGCACGTTATTCTCGTCATCAAACTCGGTATTGCTTATCGTACAATCGTCAAGGTTGACATCCGCCAGGTCATAATAAGTGTCCACCCAGATTTCACTGTCTTCTGGGGTGTAGTTAGCGATAATAAGTGAGTCATCATTATCACTGAGCAAAGCCATGATATTATACACCTCTGAGCTATCGTCTAACGCGGTGGTGACAATATAGCGCTCGTCTTCGATGTACCAATTTTGTTCGCCTCTATCGACCCCATTGCGGTAATAGTGCGCCGTCATGGTACTGCTATCAAACTCAAAGGAGCGAATTTCGCCGTCACTGTTCGTTCGCACTAAACGCACGCCGTCGAGATCCTCATCAGACAAGCTGACTTCATTGCCACTGCATGCATCATAAACTTCAATAGATTGGGTAAACACGCTTTGCGACACGTCATCTTGCTCATCGAAGCGACACACCGGGTTATCATCGGAGGTCATGATGGCCGACCAAATTTCACTGGTGTCATCGTATTCTTCATAAAACTTAAACGAGAAACGATCCCCGTCCTCATTGAGCAAAGCCCAATACCAGACTTCCGATTGATCGGCATTGGTGAACTTGAGGTAATCGCCTTCTATCGTCCAATCTAAACTGTAGGAGTAGCTGCCATTTTTGGCCACATCTAAGGTCATATCATTAAAGGTGTAATGACGGGTTTCACCATCGCCTCTCACTCGCATGAAGGTTTCACCATCGAGATCATCGGCGTCCGGTAAAGACTCGGCACCGCCACACAAGGCCACGGCTTCGTTAAAGTCGTCTAAGGTAGGAGCTTCGACATCTTCCCCTAAATCACATAGTGTCACCACCGCAGTGGTCGCATTATTGATTATTTGTAGATAGGCGCTTTCATTGTAAATCGGTACACTATCATTGCTTTCACCTGCCGTATCGACAGTGCCCTCATGGACTTTGCCATTGTATTCAGATAACACAATGATATTATTGGCTAAATCAAATCGGTCGGGATAGCTTTCAACCACCTGATCTGGGATTGGGGCGGTGATCAAGTCCTCACCCGAAATCGTCTGCTGCTGCCAAGTACCTGACGCCAATATGCTTGATTCATTGTTGGTGTAATCAAGTGTAAAATAGTTGGCGGTGCCACCTTCAACCAACTCAACCATCAACGAATAGTCAAGTACCACGCCGACTAAATCACCCGGTGAAGCGCCATCGCCGGCACTGACACTGCTGATCACTTGCACTAATGTTTCGACTTCGCCATCGGATTGGCCGCCATCACCGGCAAAAACATAAGCAGGATCGTCATCGAGATAATACGTGTCTTTATCCGCAACAAAAAGGCCATTAAAGACATAACTACCCTCACTAAAAGTTAACTCATCATCAAAATGGTATGCCCACTCGACGGTGTCTTTGATGTTTTGACCGCCTAAAGCGATCAGCTGACCATTTAAGCGGTACGTTTGCAGTGGCGCATCGACATTATTGGCCACCACTTCACCATCTTGATAGCGAATTTCCGGGAAGACTGACGCTAAGACCCAGCCATTATCACTTAAAATAATATCATTGCTTTCATAAGATTGCAGAGACGACAATACTCCAGTATCAATTAAGGTTTGATAGCCCTCGATG
>JBFGYW010000118.1:0-9245 GCA_041587235.1 Vibrio sp. | reverse complement strand
GATGCACCAAATTTCATACTGTTATCTTTGTGAAGTCGATAAAAACTTGGGCGCTAACCAATTGGAAGCGCACGAGATTCAAAATGGTATGACCCCTATGTGGCTCGATATTCACACCGCTATCACTCACAATGAAGACATTATCGCCCACAGCAACAAAAAAGGCTTAAGTATTGAAAGGGAAACCTTTTTACTTAAGCACATTGCCAATCATTGTTTAGACGCGAACTACCCATTGGAATAACGCTTTCTTGATCATGCTTCTGTGGTGACCGCGGTCATTTACCTCACGCCTGTTGATAAAGCTCCAAAGGCAGGCCGTCGGGGTCTTGGAAAAAGGTAAAGTGTTTATCGGTATAAGGGTCGATGCGAATGGGTTCGACATCGATGCCTTGCTCGGTCAAATAGGCGACTACAGATTCAATATCGGCGACGCGAAAGGCGAGGTGGCGCAATCCTTGAGCTTCCGGAAAGCTCGCTCGAGTCGGGGCGCTAGGAAAACTGAATAATTCAATTTGACTGCCGTCGGGCAGGGCGAGATCGAGTTTATAAGAATCGCGTTCGGCCCGATAGTGTTCGGCGAGGATCGGCAATTTTAAAATGTGATGATAAAAGTGCCGCGAACGCGGGTAATCAGAGCAAATAATGGCGACGTGGTGAAGACCTAAAAACACAGTTTAATATCCTTGTCTTAGTTTTGGTGCGATCGTTTCCATCACGTAATCGATGAATAAACGAACGCGTTTAGGCATGTATTGGTTGCGAGGGTATTGCAGGCCAATGGCTCCGTGATAATTACTCTGCAACGTCCAATCAGGCAAAACGCGAACTAATCGCCCTTGCTGCAGGGCATCGTGAACGACAAAATCGTGAAAAATGCCAATCCCCAAGTGCTCTTGTACACCTTTTAGTCGAATTTGTGAATGGTTGACAGCAAAGCGTCCCGAGACTTTGACAGAATGAAGTGTATCCTCCTTCCAAAAGTGCCATAAATTATCGCGATCGTTTTCCGCTAAGTACAAACAATCATGAGTCACTAAATCCTCTGGGTGAGCGGGTATCCCTTGCATAGCCAAGTATTGAGGTGAGGCGCACAAGACTAAATGCGTTTGACACACCTCTTTCATGACGAAGTGTTCATCGGGTTTGTCGGTGAGACGAAAAGCGATATCAATGCCCTGATTAAAAAAATCGACCGGCCCATCTATGGCTCTAAGTTGCAATTGGATGTGTGGGAACTGGGTTAAAAAAGGCACTACATAAGGTTGTAATACTGAGTAAAGAAAGGCCTCTGGTGCTGACACTGTAATGCGTCCGTTGGCCTGAGTCGATTCGATTTTAGCGCTGTCGACGGCTTGCTGAGCTGCATTGAGCATGGTAACACTCAGATCGTAAACCCTTCGCCCAGGGGCGGTGATGATCAATTGGCGCGTCGTTCTTTCGAGCAATCGAACTTCTAACGCTTTTTCAAGCCGGGTGATCAGTTTCGACAGCGCAGACGGGGTGACATTGAGTTGCTTTGCCGCGGCGGTAAAACTGCCTTGGTTGACAACAATGATAAACGAAGCGAGGTCGGGCAGCAGTGCGAGCAATTTGTGTGTTTTCATGATGGTTGGACCAAGTCAAATAAGGTGGAAAGTCTCGACCGTATTATCGGCGGTTAACGGGGCTATAGACTATATCATTTATTTGTGCCTGTGATTCACAAATGATTTGCTTAAAAGACGAATAATCAAACTGCATCAGATAGATTAGAATCAAGTTATTGAATCGAGCATAAAAACGATGAAATCTTTAGTTTATAACGTTCGAATTCATAAAATTAAGACCGCAAAACATTGGGTGGTGAGACCCAGTGTGACCATAAATCAATCTTTCTTATCGCACATCGTGCAGGCAAGATTGGTCTTCTCCGATACTCAAGGATGGGTATCGGATACCTCTTTTTCTTCCCTGTTTGACCATACCGTGCGATTTTCCCTCTATGATGGTTTTGGTTGGGTGTTTTTTGTGCGTCACTCTTGCTGATTACCATTACCTCATCGATTGGTTCGATTTTTGTAAAGCCCTATACCGCTGCTAAAATATGCCATATCACAGTAAAATTACCAAAATTCTTATTGAGTGGTAATAAATGGCGATTATTTACTTACCTTTCTTACTCATTAGTAATTATAGTTGGTTAAAACACAAAATAACGTTAGGTTTTATCATGGCAAGCACAAAAAAAGTCAGTTCGGGCGCGGTGAATGAAAAGGCATTACAGCTTCTCATGCAAGTGGCCATCCATCCGCAGCCGCTCACTGCCAAGCAACTGGCTGAGCAAATTAATCAACCATTGAGTAGCTTGTATCGCTATCTAAAAATCTTAAAAGAATGGAGTTTGATTGAAGAAACACCGCATGAAAAACGCCTCGCGATTGGTCCTGCGGCGTTAATGTTGATGAGAAGCTACCAAACAACGACACACACCAATGATTTAGATGCGGTATTAACACGCTTACAGAAACAAACGGGTGAGCTGGCGGCCTATATGGTTCCCGTCGGTTATCAAGCCTTGTGTGTGAGTATGAAAGAGAGTATGCAGGCACTGCGTTGCAGCTTCGTCCAGGGTCAAAGTCAACCTCTGCTGCGCGGTGCCTCATCCAAGGTGATGTTGGCCTATATGCCAAGTGAGAGAAGTGAAAAAATTTTACGCTATTTTGAGCAAGGCCAACAACTCGAAAAATGGAATGAGAGCTTTGAGCAGATCCGTTTGCAAGGTTATGCGATGAGCCACTCGGAAATTGATCTTGGAGTGGCCAGTATAAGTGCGCCTGTACTTAAGGGCAGTAAGCTCATTGGTGCTATCAGTGTTATGGCGCCACTAGAGCGAGTGAGTACCAACAAACAAAAGATCATACTACACCTATTACAAGCCTCGAGAGCATTGCCTCCAGAAGGCTAGCGCGATTACTGTGCCTCGCCCGTGACAGGGCGAGGCATTAGGTCAATGAAGTGAGTTGGTGCAAGTGAACGAGTGAGTTGATGTTAACTAGTTGGTCGACGTCGGGCTCGGCGTATTCGATACTAAGTGCCCTGTATTTTGCGAACTTAACGCGGTTAAAGCCTCACTGTTTTCGAGGTAAAGTGAGCGCGATGGGTAAGCGATTTGGGCCTGGTGGCGTTCGATAATGTCAGCAATTTTAATCAAAACATCGTGTTTGACTTCGTGATAGCGATTCCAATTGACTGTCTTAGTGAAGGTGTAAATAAAGAAGTCCAAAGAAGAAGGCCCAAAGCTGTTAAAATGAACCATTAAGGTTTTAGTGGTGTCGATTTCTTCGTGGTTTTCCAGCATGGATTTGACGTCAGCGACAATCGCATCAACACTGCTAATATCTTGATAGCGCACCCCGATGGTTTCATTGATTCGGCGGTTGAACATTCGTGAAGGGTTTTCGACCACGACACTGGTAAAGACCGAGTTTGGTACATAGATGGGGCGGAGATCAAACGTGCGGATCACCGTCATACGCAAGCCAATTCTTTCCACAGTACCTTCGATTTGACGGTCTGGTGAACGGATCCAATCACCGACCTTAAATGGTCGATCAAAGTAAATCACAATACCGCCAAAGAAATTTGACAGTAAATCCTTCGCCGCTAAACCGACGACTAAGCCCCCGACACCACCAAAGGTGAGCAAACCGGCGACACTGATACCAAAGGTTTGCAACAAGGTAATACCGCCAATAGCCAGGCAGATTAAGCGCGCGATCTTACCGAGTGCTTGTACTGTGGTCTCATCGCGTTTTTTCTTTTTTAGCGTGTTTTCTTCGATATTGGCAATCAGGCGAATCACAATCCATGCGGCAACGACAATGAAAAAGCCTTGTTTTAGATTCGCCAACCAGTCTATTGTGCTATTGGTGTAAAAGTGTTTGAGAATGATCCCCATCGACAAGGTGGCTGGCCACCCCCATACCACAAAACTGATCGGGGTTTGTAACGCGTCGAGTAACTCATCGTCCCAACGCATTTTGGTTTTGGAGAGCAAGGAGTACAACTGGCGGTAGACTAATCGCCAAATGATCCACGCCACAAAACTGACCAAGGTAATGGTGAGCACTTTGCCGTACCAGAGCGTGTTAAAGTCTACAATTGTGTCGATAGCCAAGTTTAAATAGTCTGTCATAGCCATAAGATGTCGATAAAAAATTATGGCTTCACGGTAACAAATTCACTCTTTTTCAGCTACCCACAATCGCGGAAATCACCTGGAGCTGACGATTTAGCGGCGTTTTACCCGTGCGTTGATCGGATTTGACGCACTTTAACCATCACTTGTGGCAGCATGGAAAACACAATCATGGCTGCCATCAAAGCGTATTGCACGATATGGAACGTTTCGCCGAGTAATAGCCAGCCAAACAAGACGCCTGCAATCGGGTTAGCGACGCCGGCAAACGTGAAATCGACCACACTCATGCGTTGTAATAGCCACACGTACAAAGCATAAGCCAGTGCAGTATTGAGCACGATAATCCAAACTAAGCCAACGACATTGGTAACGCTTACCGAAGTCATCACGGCAAAGGCATCGGGTTGAATCAGGTACTGAACTAACGCAGCAAGGCTCAGCCCAAATCCGCCAATGATTAACTGCCAAGTGACCACGCCATACCAATGCATCGATTTACCCAATGCTTGGGTGAGAAGGCTACCAATCACAATACAAGAAATCGCACCCAGCATAGCCAGCATACCGATGGGGTCGAGTGTCATTGAGCTGGGGTTAAAGAGCGCCCAAGCAAAAACAACCAAACCAAGACCACAAGCGAGTTTTAAAAGACTGGGTTTTTGTTTGTATACGACCCAGTAGATGATCATGGCAAAGACAGGTACTGAAACCATTCCAACACTGGCCACCGCGGAAGGTAAGCGCAGTGCCATTAAGAAAATCAAACTGAAAAACACCCCAATGTTAATGCAGCCGATGATCACAATCGGGCGCCATTGAGTTTTGGTTGGCAAAGATGGCTTTAAGGCGATCAAAAGCAACCCCGCAGGGAGTGCCCGAAGAGCACCGAGCAGCAACGCCGGCCAATTGGCCAGGGTTTCTTGAGTCACTGCGTAAGTGGTACCCCATAAAAAAGCCGGGATCATCGCCAGAAATAGTTTCATGTGAATTATCTTTATGTGAAGGTAAATTTTTGCTGTACTTTACACCTTTCATATTTACAAGTAAAGTTTCTTTACTTGAAGATAAATGGATAAACTATGATGGATGTTGTTGACCAAGTCATCGCGCAATGGGATGTCGAAAAACCGCAGCTCAATACCTTGCCTATGGCGGTGATGGGCCGGCTAATTCGCAGTGTCAAACACTTAGAAACCGCAATCAATCAGGTTCATAAACACCATGGTTTAAAGCCGGGCGAGTTTGATATGCTGGCCACCCTAAGGCGCAGCGGCCACCCTTATCAACTCACGCCATCAGAGTTGATGGCCAATATGATGCTCTCGTCGGGCGCGATGACCAACCGGTTGGACAAGCTCGAGCAAAAAGGCTGGATTGAGCGCATTCATTGCCAGCAAGACCGGCGCAGTGTACAGGTGAAATTGACCGAGCATGGCATGACGTGTATCGAATCGGTATTAGAACAACACGTTAAAGAGCAAGAGCGTTTGATGCAGCATATGAGTATCGCAGAGCAGCAGCAATTGAATCTGTTACTCAAAGCGCTTGTTAACCCTTACGAGTCATAATTCTTACCCGGTATTAACACGTCCTCATCCTAGACATGGCAAACTTTGCTTTTTGTACAATTTGAGAAGCGCGATGGAATATACAGAGAAAGACCGTGCAGCTTTGTATGATGTTTGGATGTCGCAGAAAGCAAAAATGCACCTTACCCAAATGGAAATGACAAGAAAGCTCGGCATAAATCACAACCAGTTTTCTGGGCTGATCCGCGGTAATGAACCCCTTAACACCCGTTTTATCCGTCAGTTGTGTGAGCATTTACACGTTGATCCCTACCGAGTTATCCCTTCACTGTCAGAACAAGGCATACAAGCACATGGCAACCACAGTTTGTCATTGACCAATCGAGTCAAAGTGCCAGGTAAAGTTAAAAAAGTGTATGTGGAAAACAATGAGGTCGTGATCGAGTATTCGTGTCCGATTACCGATTAAGCGTTTTTATTGCTTCGCAAACACACAATCTCAAATACGATTGATAGCGCAAAAATAACCCCAAAAAAACAAAAGCCGGCGAGGGTATCGTCGGCTTTTGGCGTTTTGAACCATTGATTTAATACTGAGTACTTCATTGAGCACTGACAACCTTGATTAAATAATGGTCGTATCGTTTTTTTATTTTATCGTTCGTGACTGACGTTGCTAGTGGATGACGTTCTTTGCCGCCACCTCCTTGTGCTAAGCACTTCTGTTTCCAATCTAGGCCTAAAAAGTCAATTTCGCAAAGTGATTGTGCGATTTTTGGTCTTTTTTAATGGTTATCTGCGAGCCGCTTCACAAAGTCACGTTGAATAAATTGGTGTGGACCCAAGTAAGAATGGGGTTTTCCTTACACAGTGTCACGTTTTAGTCCTCAACTTGTTTAGAGTTTTATTAATTATACATCAAATTAATATAGGTCTAATATTCCTGTAATATTATGGTGCAATGCGCCTTTGTAGTGCTTTTTTGCCGTAATTTGACATTTAAATTCCCGTTTGTCCCCTTGAAAAACGATTCTCGTGTGTTAGGCTAATGAACAAATTGATTAGAGGTCAAAGGAAAAGGTCGTGACTGCTTTACTTGAAACTGAAGAATTAAACAAACACGAATCATCTAATGATCAGCCTTGGTTATTTCGACAGCCAAACTTGGCAGATGGCCAGTCGATTCATCAACTGATTGCTAACTGTCCTCCGCTTGATGAAAACTCATCGTACTGCAATTTTTTGCAAACCGGGCATTTCACCAAAACGTGTCTGGTGGCAGAAAAAGGCGGCAAGATAGCGGGTTTTGTTTCGGGTTATCGAAAACCCGATACTCCCAGTACTTTATTTGTCTGGCAGGTGGCTGTCGGCCCTGATTTTCGAGGCCAAGGCTTGGCGTTTAACATGTTGACACAACTGCTTGATCAAGCACATTTGCAAGACATTAGCCGCGTCGAAACGACCATTACCAAAGACAACCAAGGTTCATGGCGTTTGTTTGAGAAACTGGACAAGCATCACGGTGAACAAGGCAAGGTCACGACGTTTTTAGACCAAAAGAAACACTTCAAAGGGTTACACGATACAGAATACTTGTATCAGATCCCTCTTAAGCAATCTCACTAACTGGAGAAGACAGGAACTGTCATGAATATTTTCAAACAGCAAGAATCAAACGTTCAATCTTATGCGAACAACTTCCCTGTCGTGTTCGACACGGCTAAAGGTTGCTGGTTAGAAACCAAAGACGGTGAGCGCTATCTCGACTTTCTCGCCGGCGCTGGGTCACTGAACTATGGCCACAATAACCCGGTTTTCAAACTGGCTTTGCTTGACTACATTGAGCGAGACGGGATCACACACGGCCTGGATTTACACTCACAAGCGAAAGGCGACTTTCTAACCGCACTTCGTACTCATATCTTTGAACCAAGAGATCTTGACTACAAAGTGCAGTTTACCGGACCAACCGGTACCAATGCCGTTGAAGCAGCATTAAAACTGGCCAGAAAAGTGACCGAAAGAACCAATGTGGTTGCCTTTACCAATGGTTTCCACGGCTGTTCTTACGGCGCCTTAGCGGCAACGGGTAACAAGCACCATCGCGGTGGTGCCGGTGTGACACTTGGCGGTGTAACGCGTATTCCATACGAACATTACGCCGATATTGATGGCTTAGCCTTGTTTGAAGCCATGTTGTCAGATAATTCAAGTGGCCTGAGTGGCGCTGACAAACCGGCGGCCGTGATTTTAGAAACCGTTCAGGGTGAAGGTGGCTTAAATGCGGCGTCCAACGAATGGTTACAAACGCTGAGCAAGATCTGTAAAAAGCATAATATCTTAGTGATTGTCGACGACATTCAAGCGGGCTGTGGCCGTACTGGTACCTTCTTTAGTTTTGAGCCAGCAGGCATTAAGCCAGATATTGTTACCCTGTCAAAATCGATTGGTGGTTACGGTTTACCGCTAGCGGTTGTCTTGTTTAAGCCTGAACTTGACCAATGGAAACCCGGTGAGCACAACGGTACGTTCCGAGGCAATAATCACGCCTTTGTCACCGCAGCCAAAGCGATTGAAACTTACTGGTCAAACGGTGAGTTCGAAGAGCACATTGCCGCGCGCTCAGAGCAGGTGACGAACAAGCTCAATGCGCTGCTTAAGGCTTACCCGAACATGTTTAACCGCCTCAAAGGCCGCGGCATGATGCAAGGGATTGAGTGTGACTCGGGTGAAATTGCCGATCAACTTATCGCACAGTGCTTTAGTCAAGGTATGGTGATTGAGAGTGCGGGCCCGAACGATGAAATCGTTAAGTTTTTCTGCCCATTAGTGATCACAGAAGCTGAGCTTGAGCAGGGGCTGGAGATCTTTTCTCAGGCTGTCGCAAGCATTTCAGAACAATTAACTCGTAAAGCGTCTTAAGGAATACATCATGATCGTTAGAACTTTAGAAGAATGTCAAAACAGTGAACGTCGCGTTGTGTCTGACAACTGGGAAAGTGTTCGCATGTTATTGAAAGAAGACCAAATGGGTTTTTCTTTCCACATCACTACCATTTATGCAGGTACTGAAACGCATATTCATTACCAAAACCATCTTGAGTCGGTTTACTGTATGTCTGGCGAAGGTGAAATTGAAATCATCGGCGGCGAGACGTATAAGATCAAACCGGGTGTTTTATACATCCTAGACAAGAACGATGATCACTACCTGCGTGCCAACGAAGGGGCGCCGATGCACATGGCTTGTGTCTTTAACCCGCCTTTGACCGGCCAAGAAGTTCACGATGAGAACGGCGTTTACCCCGTCGTTGAATAATCTCATTGACAAGAGTAAATAGGAGAGCCTCTTTACTCTTCTTATTCTGATTATTTATGGACAGTGAAAGGTAACCAAATCATGACTTATACCGTAGAGAAAATCGGCGGTACATCTATGACGGCATTTGATGCTGTTATTAATAATATTTTTCTAAAACCAGAACCTTATAATCGCGTCTTCGTGGTTTCGGCATACAGCGGTATTACCGATG
>JBFGYW010000117.1:0-9427 GCA_041587235.1 Vibrio sp. | reverse complement strand
CGGCAACGATTAATGCCACCCATATCATATTGTTGCCATTTGTCGGTTCCTTTTTACTTAGAAGTCAGTATATTGACTGTGTCCACTCCCATTTAGATATCTTAGAGCAAAGAGCAGTACTCCTATGTATGACGGTCAAATCGGCAATGTCGATCTTGTAAAGCAACTCAATAGCGCCGCAGTCTATCGGCTTATCGACCAACAAGGCCCCATTTCTCGAATTCAAATTGCTGAAATAAGCCAACTTGCCCCGGCCAGCGTGACAAAAATAACCCGTCAATTACTCGAACACGGCTTGATCAATGAAGTGGCTCAACAAGCCTCTACAGGAGGACGCCGAGCGATTTCCCTCACGACAGAAACGCTGTCATTTCAATCTATTGCCATCAGAATAGGTCGGGATTATGTGCAATTTTGTCTCTATGATTTGTCCGCTAATAGCTTGTATGAAAACAATCACGATTTGCCATACGCAGATCAACGTGAGTTGGTGAATTCACTACTCGACAAGCTCGATGATTTTATCGACCAATGCCAAGGAAAAATCACACACCTGATTGCCATTGGCGTCATCTTACCTGGCTTGGTCGAACCTACTACTGGGGAAGTCGACTACATGCCCCATATCAAGGTGGAAAACTTCAAGCTTGGCGAGCTGATCTCAGAACATTTACAGTGCCCTTGTTTGGTGGGCAATGATGTCCGGGGTATTGCGTTAGCTGAGCACTATTTTGGCGCGACTCAAGGCTGCCAGGACTCCATTCTGGTCAGTGTACACCGAGGAACAGGTGCTGGCATCATCATGAACAGCCAAGTTTTTCTCGGCCACAATCGCAATGTGGGAGAAATCGGCCACATTCAAATTGACCCGTTAGGTGAACAATGCCAATGTGGTAATTTTGGTTGCTTGGAAACCGTGGCCGCCAATCCCGCTATTTTAAAAAAAATTCGCCGTCTGCTGGCACAAGGTTACCCCTCTTCTTTACACCAGGTTACAGACTCAGAGTTGACGGTTGACATCATTTGCCAACACGCATTAGCCGGAGATGAATTAGCCAAACAAACGTTAATTATGGTCGGAAACACGTTAGGAAAAGCGATCGCTATGACGGTGAACCTATTCAACCCGCAAAAGATCGTCTTGGCGGGCCATATTAAAGCCGCTCACGAGATCATTTTCCCGGCGATTTATCGCAGTATTTCTACCCAGTCCCTGTCGGCCTTGCATAAACATTTGACCTTAGTGCCGTCACAAATTGATCATCGGCCAACAATGGGCGCCTTTGCCATGATAAAAAGAGCCATGCTCAATGGAGAATTACTGCAAAAGTTACTCGCTTAATAGAGGTTCAGGCCACACAAAGGCCATTCGAAATCACAACTTCATCCCTTTTACTGAATATTAAATAGACTATGGATTTACTACTTATTGGCTCCGCTTTTATCGCTGGACTGCTAGCAACGGCCGTCAAGCTGCCGCCTATGGTTGGCTTTCTTATTGCTGGCTTTGTTTTAAATTATGCCGGTTACCAATCCCAAGAGAGCATTGCCTTATTAGCCGATTTAGGCGTCACTCTGTTGCTTTTCACTATCGGGTTAAAACTGGATGTAAAAAGCTTGCTCAACAAAGAAATTTGGCTGGGTTCTACACTGCATAACCTACTCTCAACCTTGGTATTCATTGCCGGTTTCACCCTGTTAAAATACTTGGGAGTGGGTGTTTTAGCCGAGATGGGAATTGAACAAATGGCGCTGTTGGCCTTTGCCCTGTCGTTTTCGAGTACCGTGTTCGCGATCAAAACATTACACGACAAGGGTGAAATGAATGCCAATTACGCGACGCTGGCGATTGGCATCTTGGTGATGCAAGATATCTTCGCGGTCATTTTCTTAACCGCATCAACCGGAAAGCTCCCTTACTGGTACGCTATTGTACTCTTGTTGCTGCCGCTACTTCGCCCGTTCTTTTATCGCATTATGGACTTTGTCGGTCACGGTGAAATGTTGGTTTTATTTGGCATTACCGCCGCCTTAGTTACCGGTGCAGGCTTATTTCAATTAGTCGGTATGAAACCCGACTTAGGCGCCTTGGTGCTAGGTATTTTGCTCGCGGGACACAACAAATCCTCGGAGCTTTCTAAATCTCTTTTCAACATGAAAGAGTTATTTTTGATTTGCTTTTTCTTAAATATCGGCCTTTCTGCTAATCTGACTTGGTCAGGCGCGGCATTGGCGTTGGTAATTATGCTGCTACTGCCATTAAAAGGGCTACTGTATTACTGGGTTATTAATCAATTTAAATTTCGCGCGCGCACCTCTATGATGGCTTCATTGACCTTGTTCAACTACAGTGAATTTGGCTTAATCGTCGCCGGTCTTGCTTTTCAAATGGGTTGGATGGCGAACGATATTCTCGTCGCACTAGCGCTGGCCGTATCACTGTCTTTCATCATTGCCGCCCCACTCAACCGTTTTGGTCACGCTATTTACCATCGCTTGTCCCCTCATATTAACGATGTCGATGTCAATGAAATCAACCCGAAAGATCAAAGAATCAGCGCCGGTCATGCCCA
The DNA here is from genome assembly GCA_041587235.1 of Vibrio sp. Lineage (GTDB taxonomy): Bacteria > Pseudomonadota > Gammaproteobacteria > Enterobacterales > Vibrionaceae > Vibrio. The sequence continues at coordinate 6,854 of JBFGYW010000117.1, read as the reverse complement.
AGTACTGATTCTGGGTATGGGTCGAATTGGCCGTGGCGCCTATGATGAGCTTACAGAACGATTTGGCTCAATTTGCCTGGGAGTTGAGGTAAGAGAAGACACCGCCTGTCGGCACCGAGAAGCAGGGAGGAATGTCATCGTAGGTGACGCCACTGACTCCGATTTTTGGGAGCGTATTTTAGATACCGCCAACATCAAACTGGTGTTATTGGCCATGCCACACCACCAAGGGAATCAATTTGCTTTAGAACAACTCAACAATCGCCACTACACAGGAAAAACAGCGGCGATTGCTGAATATCACGATCAAATGGATAGTTTAGTTGAGCTCGGGGTCGATGCCGCTTTTAACATTTACAGTGAAGCGGGCTTAGGCTTTGCTCGCCACGTCTGTGAGAAACTCGAAAGTGAGCTCAAGCTAAAGGCAATAAAATAACGTTAAACCATCCTGTAGTGGTCAGCAAACCACCAGCAATTAGACAGAATTTAATAAAAATCATTATTGGGTAAATAACTTTTAAGCATGGTGTGGTTTAATGTTTTTTTTCATCAGTCCAGCTTGCTTTTTTTTATCAAAATGGCAAATTAAACCACAGACAAATTATCGCTTATTAGAACAACAAGGAATTCAGTATGTGTTCAATTTTTGGCATCTTAGACATTAAAAGTGACGCTGCCGCACTTAGACCCATCGCCCTAGAAATGTCGAAAAAACTTCGCCATCGCGGACCAGATTGGTCGGGTATTTACGCGTCAGACAAAGCCATCTTGGCGCATGAACGTCTGGCCATTGTTGGTTTAAACAGCGGTGCACAACCTCTGTACAGCCCTGATGGTAAAATTGCCCTTGCAGTGAATGGGGAGATCTACAACCACAAAGAAATCCGTGCTCGTTACCAAGATAAGTACGACTTCCAAACCGATTCAGATTGTGAAGTTATCCTGGCGCTATACCAAGACAAAGGCGCCGATTTACTTGAAGAGCTCAACGGTATCTTTGCTTTTGCCCTCTACGACTCTGAGACCGATCAATACCTCGTTGGTCGCGATCACATTGGTATTATCCCTTTGTACCAAGGCCATGATGAACACGGTAACTACTATGTCGCGTCAGAAATGAAAGCATTGGTACCTGTGTGTAAGAGCATTAGTGAATTCCCTCCTGGTAGTTATTTCTCCTCTGCCGATGCCGAGCCAGTGCGTTACTACCTTCGCGACTGGAACGAGTATGCGGCAGTTCAAGGCAATAGCACAAGTAAAGAAGAGTTGACTGAAGCGCTTGAAGCAGCAGTTAAACGACAACTGATGACCGATGTGCCCTACGGCGTGTTGTTGTCTGGTGGTCTCGATTCGTCAATCACTTCAGCCGTGGCCAAACGCTTTGCCGCGATGCGTATCGAAGATGATGAGAAATCAGCAGCTTGGTGGCCTCAATTGCACTCTTTTGCCGTTGGCTTAGAAGGTGCCCCAGATCTAAAAGCAGCACGTGAAGTGGCGGATCAAATTGGTACTGTTCACCACGAGATGACCTACACTATTCAAGAAGGACTTGATGCGATTCGCGACGTGATCTACCACATTGAAACTTATGATGTGACTACGATTCGCGCTTCGACTCCTATGTTTTTGATGGGGCGTAAAATCAAAGCCATGGGCATCAAAATGGTCCTATCTGGCGAAGGTGCTGATGAAATTTTTGGTGGTTACTTATACTTCCATAAAGCGCCAAACGCGAAAGAGTTCCACGAAGAAACCGTTCGTAAACTGCTGGCTCTTAACATGTTTGATTGTGCCCGCGCCAACAAATCTCTTGCTGCATGGGGGGTTGAAGGCCGTGTACCTTTCCTAGACAAAGAGTTTATTGATGTCGCTATGCGCCTGAACCCGAAAGACAAAATGTGTGGTAACGGAAAAATGGAAAAACACATTTTGCGCGAGTGCTTTGAACACTATTTACCAGAGTCTATCGCTTGGCGTCAAAAAGAGCAGTTCTCTGACGGTGTAGGCTACAGCTGGATTGATACACTCAAATCCGTTGCTGAGGAGAAAGTGACCGATCAACAAATGGAAACAGCCGCTTACCGTTTCCCGTATAACACGCCAACAACAAAAGAAGGTTATGTGTATCGCGAAATTTTTGAAGAGCTCTTCCCACTTCCATCTGCCGCTGAATGTGTTCCGGGTGGTCCGTCAATTGCTTGCTCATCTGCCAAAGCCATCGAATGGGATGAGTCGTTTAAAAACTGTGCTGATCCGTCAGGTCGCGCAGTACAAAACGTCCACAACGAAGCCTACTAGGCAAACATAAACTCAACGAAAAATAGCAGCATTACGCTGCTATTTTTTAGTCTTTGGGAAAGGATAAATTTTGGTTATCGACACTGACTTTGACAGGTTGATTGATCAAAGTGATCAACATAATCGAGCGTGCTTCGCCATCGGGTTCCTGATAGATAGCCTCAATACCAGCAAACTGCCCATCGAGAATACGGATCTTATCACCGGATTTTGGCAATTCAGAATGACACTTATTCTGATCTCGCGCTTCTAACTCTAGCAGAGAATGAATCAATGTTTGCGGTACTTCGATCGGTTTAGCACCACAGCGAACAAAGTCTGCCACGCCTCGCGTTGAACGGACCGTGGTAAAACTCGGCCCCTGTTGGTAATCAAAACTGGCAAAGACATAACCTGGAAACAAAGGCTCTAATTGGCGCTGCTTTTTTCCACGGCGAATTCTTTCGATCTCAATTTTCGGGTAATAACAATACACGCCTTGATTTTCTAAGTGTGCTTTAGCCCTCTCTTGCTCGGCGCGCTTGCAATAGAGTAAATACCAAGCTGTCATTTAATATCACTCTTGTTTGTTACTGATCAGGGCAAACAACAACTGCCGTGTCGATTGCCCTATCACGATTGACGGTTAAATGTCTCAATGATTTTGGACTATGTCGGCCATCATCGCAATGTGGTTATCATCATCGTTTAAACAAGGAATAAACTGGAAATGATTGCCACCAGCACTCAAAAAGACTTCTCGAGATTCAACCGAGATTTCTTCAAGTGTTTCCAAACAGTCCGCTGAAAAAGCCGGTGTAATAATATCCATTGACTTCACACCTTGTTTTGCCAACGCCTCTAAGGTGTCATCGGTATAAGGTTTTAACCACTCTTCACGGCCAAAGCGCGATTGATAACTGGTTTGGTATTGACCTTCTTTAAGGCCCAACTCTTTGGCCAACAACTCAGTGGTCTTTAAACAGTGTTGGGGATAAATATCGCCATTATCGGCATATCGTTGAGGAATGCCGTGATAAGAGCATAATAGATAATCGCCCCGCCCCTTCTCAGACCAAGATTGACGAACTTTTTCTGCTAACGCTTTAATGTAAAGAGGATGGTCGTGGTACTGATTAATAAAGTGTATTTCCGGTACAACCATTAACTTTTTCGTTGCTTTCGCTAGCGCGTCAGACACCGCCGCTGTCGTCGTCGATGAATATTGTGGGTATAAAGGCAATACGGTGATGCGGGTTACGCCTTGATCAAGAAGCGCTTGAATACCATCACCTACGCTTGGACTGCCGTAAGTCATACCTAGCGCAACGGGTTGATTAATCAAGGCTTGCAACTTTTTCGCTTGGCGCTTTGAATACACCATTAAGGGTGAGCCGCCTTCCATCCATACTGACTCATACAACTTAGCGACTTTGGGAGAGCGGGTTGGCAAGATCACGCCGTGAAGCAAAGGACACCATAAAAATCGATTGAGCGTTACGACTCTTTGATCGTGAAGGAATTGGCTAAGAAAACGTTTCACCGCTTTTGGTGTTGCTGCATCTGGGGTACCTAGGTTTACCAATAAAACACCGGATTTATTGTTGTCTGTCATTTTCTCGTTCAATTCATATCTCCTAAACAGGTCTTTTTTGACTGCCACAAAAAAGGCGACCCTTGGGGTCGCCTCCACTATAACAAACCTAGATACTGATCATGCAAGCGCTTTTTCGATATCTTTACTCACTTCAGCAACCGGTTTAGTACCGTCAAAAGTCAAGTACTGGGTTTGACCAGCTTTGGCTTCGGCCTGGTAGTATTGAATCAAAGGCGCAGTTTGATCGTGGTAAACACCAAGGCGAGCACGGACCGTCTCTTCTTTGTCATCATCGCGAACAACCAGAGGTTCACCTGTGATGTCATCAATGCCTTCTTCTTTAGGCGGGTTGTAGACCACGTGGTAAGTACGGCCAGATGCCAAGTGTGCACGGCGACCAGCCATGCGCTCGACGATCACATCGTCAGCGACATCAAATTCAATCACATAATCAACATCCACACCCATCGCTTTTAGACCATCAGCCTGAGGGATTGTGCGCGGGAAACCATCAAGTAAGAAGCCTTTTTCGCAATCATCTTGAGCAATGCGCTCTTTGATCAAACCTAGGATGATGTCATCGGATACCAATTGCCCTGCATCAATCACGGCTTTTGCTTGCTTACCCAGTTCGGTACCGGCTTTAATTGCCGCTCGCAGCATGTCACCCGTGGAAATTTGCGGAATCGCGAATTTCTCCATGATGAATTGAGCTTGAGTTCCTTTACCAGCACCAGGAGCACCTAATAAAATGATGCGCATGTTATATCCTCTTGTTAAATGTCATTTATACCGAAGATTACCGTTTACTTTTGAGAGTTGAGAGGTAAGCTTGGGTATAAAGGGAATAAAAAAGTAGGCGAGAAAAATACACGCCCTTGAGCTTTCAATCAAGTTTGACGTTCATAATACTCGCAATTGAGTGAACAATAAAAGCGTCTCCACCTCATCAAAAGAAAGAAAAGCTCGCCGAAGCGAGCTTTCTATCGAGATTAATGATTCAACAGTTGATTCATTGCACCTAAGAATTGCGAAGGATCATTGAGTGTACCTCGTTCGGCCAGCATAGCTTGCCCCAAGAGAACTTCAACCCAACGGCCAAATTGCTCTTCATCGGCTTCATCTGCCATTTGCTTCACCAAAGCGTGCTCAGGGTTCAGCTCGAAGATGTATTTCACTTCTGGCGCTTCTTGACCTGCAGCGGCAAGTAGTTTTGCCATTTGCGTGCCCATTTCAAAGTCATCAGTGACCACCACTGCCGGTGTAGAAGCAAGCTTGAAGGTCGTACGTACTTCTTTTACACGCTCACCTAGGTAGCCTTGTACACGCTCGACAACAGAGGCGAAAGCTTCTTGCGTTTCTTGTTGTTTCTCTTTGTCTGCTTCATCGTCAAACTGGCTGAGATCAAGACCGGCCTTGGTGATCGACTGGAAGGATTTACCGTCAAACTCATTGAGGTAATTCATCAACCACTCATCGATGCGATCGTACATTAAGACCACTTCAATGCCCTTAGATTTGAACTGCTCTAAGTGCGGGCTATTTTTCGCTGCGGTATAGCTGTCTGCCGTGAGGTAGTAAATTTTATCTTGCCCTTCCTTCATTCGGCCTACGTAATCAGCAAGTGAAACACTTTGTTCACTTGAGTCACTTTCCGTGGTCGCAAATCGCATCAAACCAGCAATTTTTTCCTTATTGGCAAAGTCTTCAGCAGGGCCTTCCTTTAGCACCAAGCCAAATTCTTTCCAAAAGGACAGGTATTGCTCAGGGTCTTTTTTGGCCATTTTTTCTAGCATGGTCAACACGCGCTTGGTACAAGCATTGCGCAGTGACTGCGTCACTTTATTGTCTTGTAGAATTTCACGTGAGACGTTAAGCGGTAAATCATTTGAATCAATCAGGCCGCGAACAAATCTCAAGTAGCTCGGCATAAACTGTTCGGCGTCATCCATAATAAACACGCGCTGAACGTAGAGTTTTAAGCCGCTTTTGTGATCGCGATTAAAGAGATCCCAAGGCGCTTTAGATGGGATATACAGCAAACTTGTGTAGTCATTTTTACCTTCAACTCGGTTGTGACTCCAAGTGAGGGGATCGGAAAAGTCTTTGGCAATATGCTTGTAAAACTCTTGGTACTCTTCCTCTGACACGTCGGATTTATTGCGCGTCCACAGTGCTTGAGCTTTGTTAATTTGCTCCCACTGCTTTTCTTCCGTGTCTTTGCCTTCTTCATCTTTTACCGCGGTTTCGATATAAACCGGGATACCGATGTGATCAGAGTATTTACTGATCACATCGCGAAGACGCCACTCGCTGAGAAACTCTTTGCCGTCTTCTCGCATGTGTAGGGTAATGTCGGTACCACGCGATGCTTTGCTGATGTCTTCAAGGGTATACTCCCCTTCACCCGCCGAGTGCCATTGCACGGCCTGATCCGCCTCCGCACCGGCTGCACGTGTTCGCACTGTTACCGCATCAGCAACAATAAACGCCGAGTAGAAACCAACGCCGAATTGACCGATCAATTGTGAGTCTTTGCTTTGCTCTTCCGACATTTTAGCAAAAAAGTCAGCCGTGCCTGATTTGGCAATGGTGCCCAGATTTTCAATCACTTCATCGCGAGTCATACCGATGCCATTATCGGAAATGGTTAACGTATTTGCTTCTTCATTAAAGTAAAGCTTAACCCCTAAATCAGCATCGCCTTGATAGAGTTCAGGATCAGACAAAGCTTTAAAGCGCAATTTATCAACAGCATCAGAAGAGTTAGAGATCAATTCACGCAAGAAGATCTCTTTGTTTGAATACAATGAATGGATCATTAAGTGAAGCAGTTGTTTCACTTCTGATTGAAAACCACGAGTTTCTTTGTTGTTAGTTACCGTTTCGCTCATGTTAACTCCAAGCTTTAAGTTGATATGTAACGAATAATTAAAGAGATACGTTGTCTGTATGACATTAATTCCTGACTGGTAAGTTG